>JAUCDK010000064.1:0-2638 GCA_034675265.1 Patescibacteria group bacterium | reverse complement strand
CTACAACTTTCTCCACTAGTCGAACTTGCGCTTGATATTACAGGTGCTGGGGGTGCTGGGGGTGTTTGAGGAACTATTGACATAGATACTCAATTTGCACATGCTACACTAGTACTAGTAAGCGTCCCTCAAGGAACAACTCCATTCCCATGATCTGATCAAGCAGCGGAATATACTGCTTGAAAAAGCTCTTGTGAGTTTTGGTATGCTCAATTTTGTATAGTCGTAATCCACCAATCTCCTGGATTATCTTGCACATTAATTACTTCTCCTGAAGGAAGAGTAAGATTTGTAGATGCATGTACTGCATTGAATACATTAATACTGGTTAAAAACAGTATGAGTCATAATATTTTTTTCATATTCTACTATTAATTAATAAAATAATTTAAATCTCCATTATTTAATCTATTTTTTTGTACTTCTATATAATAATTTTTCTCTTCACCATTTATAAGTGTATTTAATAATTCTTTATTTTTTTCTATTCATTCTTTTTTTATCATATCGAGTAAATAAATCGTTTTATATATGCTACTTATTTTATTTATTTCTCCTTCTCTATCAGAATCCATATAAATCATATCTGATGGAACCACTTGTTGTGCTTGTCACAATAATGTAATTGCATCTGTAAGATTTCATTTTGAGTTCAAATACAATCCATAATATAAATATGATAAACTTGAATTTTTATTTAACTCTAAACTTTTTCAAAGATTTGTTTCAATCTCTTTATCATATTGAGCATCATTTAACATATAATATCATCTTGCAAGAGCTACATAATTCATTGGATATTCTGGAAATGCTTTTATTCAAAGAGTAGCATATTCAATAGATTTTTTAATATTATATTCTAAATCTTTTGATTCATCATCCTTTAAATCACTTAAAGAAAAATATATTTCTGCCTGAAGAGGTTTATCTTTTGTTTTTAAAGAATGATTAAAAAAATCTTTTGCTTTTTTATAATCTCAAGTTCTCACAAAATATCTTGCTAAGTTTACAGATGCATAATAATTTGTATTATCTTGATCATATGCTGCTTGATATAAATCATTGGCTTCTTGTAACTTTCATTGTAAATCATATAAATGTCCCTTTTGGTTTAATAAAATGCTACGAATTTTTTTATTTTTCTCAATATCTGGTGCAAATGATAACGCTTCATCATAATATTTTTCTGATATTTTATATTTTTTAGTAATTTCATTTGCATATCAAAGCAAATAATTTTTATAAACAGGATCTACATAATCTACTCCATTTTCTTCTATTTGAACAATCAATTCAGTAATTTGATTTTTTGCTTCTTGTTCTGCATACGTATAATTTCCTTCATTTAAAATATTACGAACTTTTATCAAAGTTAATATTGCAACTTCTTTTTTATATTTTTCTGGTTCATTTTCTTTTATAATTGTTTCAAGTATTTGATCAATTGCCTTGTTGTTTTCAGTGTAATCTCCTGCTAATGACTGCTCAAATAATGAATCAATTTTTTCTTCTGTTACAAGAGAAGTATTCACAACATTATTTACTGTTTGACTTCATACTTCCTGAGGAGTTTCTACTTTATTTTCATCAGAAGAACAACCAGCAAAAAAAATACAGAGCAATACAATTGTTTTTATTTTTGCTATACTCATAAAATAAAAAATTAATAATTAATATGCATAAGTTAACACAAAAAAATTTAATGTCAAAAAATTTTACAACGAATGAAAAAATACTATAATCAAAGATAATTTGTCACTTTTGAAATATTTTTTAGTTTAGTAATATGAGAGTTAAAAATAGGGGTATCTCTAACTCTCAGTTACTTGCTATTTTTAACTCTTAACATCCAAATTCATGTCAGAGCAAGAAATTATTCGTCTTTGCCAAAAATGAAAATTAGAACATTTTTGAGAATTATATGAAAAATATGCAGACCCAATTTATAAGTTTATCTATCTAAAAACTTACGATAAGGAATTAAGTGAAGATTTAACAAGTCAAACATTTTTTAAAGCTCTTGATAAAATACAAAGTTTTAAAAATGATGATGATTCAAATTTTAAAGCTTGGATTTATCGTATTGCTTACAATCTAGTCATTGATAATTATAGTGGAAAAAAAGAAACCGTTCAAATGGATGAACTTCTTGAATTTGGTTATGATGAAAATTTTGGGCAAAATTTAGATAATAAAGAAAAATTGCGCGAAATATTTGCATATTTTGATACTCTAAAAGACAAACATAAACAAATTCTGATTATGAGATTATGGGATGATTTGAGTTATAAAGAAATTAGCAAATTAACTGGAGAGAGTTTAGATAACTGTAAAAAAGTAGTTTCAAGAACATTATCAAATATTCCAACTACTTATATGAGTTTACTGATTATTTTACTATTAAATATATAAAAGATATGGGAAAAGAAGTTGAAAACATACTACAGGAACTTTATGAAATTGATGAAAATCTCCAGAAAAAAGAACCTGAACTCAAAAAAATAATACACTCAATGCTCAATTTGAGACCAAATATAACGATTGATGAAAATTTTAAATACTCGCTTAGAGAACAAATTCAACAAAAAATAAACTCAGAAAAATTACATAATTTTCAAAAATCACAAAAAAATAATTT
>JAUCDK010000063.1:0-2878 GCA_034675265.1 Patescibacteria group bacterium | reverse complement strand
ATTTTACAAATTCTTCTTTGAATTTTAGCTTCACTGATTACTATGGCATTTTCAAGATACAGAGAATATAGAGCTGATGAAGGAAGTGCAACATTTGTTTGAAAAGAAAAAATGATTGCTTGACTAAGAGCTTTACAAAAAATGCAAAATCTTGCAAGTTCTGATTCAAGTGAATTAGCAACTATGAAAATATCTACAAAATCGAAATCATGATTTTTACAATATTTTTCTTCTCATCCAGATTTAGAAGACAGAATTAAAAATTTAGAATCAAAATCATTTTAATAAAAAAGAGAATTTATATTCTCTTTTTTATATTCTGTATTCTTTATATTCAACTTTATTTTGTAATATCGCTTCTCGAATCATTTTTTCATTTTGATTGAGTTTAGAACTTCATGATTTTACTTCTAAGAAAATAATCTTTTTTAAATTTCCTTCAGAAAGTCCATCAAAAATTATATAATCAATTCATTTTCACACAAAAGTCATATCACGAGGTGCGTATGGAAAATTTGGTAAAAAGGGAAGTACTTTTTCATATACTTCTCAAAGAATAACTGATTTTGATTTTTTAATAGAAAGTTCTCTTTCATTTTTGAGAGTTTTGTATTTAATGATTTTTCAAATAATAATTCATACGATAATTCAAATACATCATCATATGATTAAAAAAAGGATTTCATTTATTTCTAAAGTCATATTGTAAGATTATTTATAAAAAAGCTCCTTTTTGAGAGGAGTTTATTTTTTTCTTGTAAAGTTTTCAACTGCAGAACTCGTAATAGTTTCATTTGGTATTAAAACAAGATTTCATTCAGTATTTCTAATTTTTAAATAAATCAGTCAGATATCTTCGACTTCTCATTCATAAGAACTAATTTTGATTCTATCTCCTATTTCAAAAGGTCTATTAATTAAAACATTGACAGCTCCAAAAATATTTGCAACTGTTTTTTGAGATGCAAGTGCTAAAGCAAGTCATCAAACTCAAGCTCATGCAAGTAAAGCTCAAACATTGTACCCAAGATTTGAAACAATAGTAATAATTCCAAGTACCCAAACAATTATTTTTGCAATTTTATTTAAAATTGGAAGTAAATGTTTTGAAAGTGATTTATTTGCTTGTCTTTGCTCAAAAGTTTTGAAAACTTTATTTATGATACTCGTAATTACCAAAATAATCACTAATATAAAAGAAACATAATATATTTTTTCAAGTGAGATATAAGTATTGATAAAGTCAGTTAATTCTTTATCAAGAAATCATTCTTTTAGAATATATAATGATGAAAAATAAATGATTCAAATAATTATATAAAAATATTTTTTCATATAAAAAAATTATCAAATAATATTTTTATTGTATATTTTTTTTATTTTTTGCAAATTTTTAAATTGGTAAAAATAATATTTTCTATATACTAAAAAAAATTAATAAATTCAAATATGTACTATATTTATATTTTAGAATGTGCTGATAATACTTTTTATACGGGAATCACAACTGATTTGGAAAGAAGAGTTTCTGAACATAATTTTTCACCACTCTGAGCGAAATATACAAAAACTCGTCGTCCAGTAAAACTTATATATTCTGAAAAATATGAAAATAGAAGCTGAGCTTCAAAAAGAGAAATAGAAATAAAAAAACTCTCTAAAAAACAAAAAAATGAACTCATAAAAAAGCAAGACTAGTCTTGCTTTTTTATATTTTTTCAATGAATTTTTATTCTTCAGATACTGCTCATTCAACAGCTTTTCTGATGATGGCAAATTCACCATAATCTTTTTCCATATTGATCCAAACTTCATATCCTCAACCATGAGCAGAAGTTGCATCTTCACTTAAACGTTCATCATACACTTCTGGTCTAAATCAAGCTCTTTCAGTTGAATTATTTGCAGTAGTAATTTTTTTAATAGTTTCTACTTTTGTTGTATAAATTCATTCTGGAGTAATAATTTCAATATCATCTCCAAGATTAAATTTGTTTTTTACTTCAATTCTAGCAAGTTTATTCCCTTCATCAAAATTTCTAATAATTCAAAGGAAAATTTTTGTTTGAAATCCACCATTTCTTTCATAAAATTGTGCATTTGCTCCAGGATTACCAGCTAAAAATCCAGGAATATATCCTCTGTTTGCAATAGAAAATAATTCATCAGCTAATTTTTGTACGTCATATTTTTCTCATCTTTCGACTGCATCAACAGCTTCTCTATATGCTCTTCCAACAGAAGCAATATAGTTTACTGTTTTATTTCTTCCTTCTACTTTAAAACTGATAATTCAAGCATTTGCTAAATCTTCAATATAATCAATAGCACATAAATCTCTTGAATTCATTAAATAGGTTCCATATTGATCTTCATCTATTTCCATCAGTTCTCCAGGTCTTTCTTTTTCATCAAGATAAAAATTTCCTGTTAATTCTTCATATTCTTCAGGTCTTCCAGTAAGTGTTTCAAGTTCAGCTTCTGTTTTTTCATCTTTAAAAACTTTAAATTCCCATCTACAAGAATGACTACAAGTTCCTTGATTTGGATCTCTATTTGAAAGATAATTTGAAATTAAACATCTTCCAGAATAAGCCATACAAATAGCTCCGTGTACAAAAGCTTCTAATTCCATAGTTGGAACTGCTTCGTGAATTTCTTTCATTTCTCTAATAGAAATTTCTCTTGATAAAATGATTCTTTTAATTCCTATTTCCTCCCAAAATTGTGCTTGAGCCCAGTTGGTATTGTTTGCTTGAACAGAAAGATGAATTTCAGCATCAGGAAATTCTCTTCTTACAATATGTATAAGTCCTGGATCTGACATGATAAAAGCATCAGGTTTCATATCATACATTTTTTTAAATTGTGCCATAAA
>JAUCDK010000062.1:0-2968 GCA_034675265.1 Patescibacteria group bacterium | reverse complement strand
TCCCAAGCAAATTCTGATTTATCAGTAATATCTTGTCCTAAAATATTTTTTACTTTTGCTGAAAATACTGCTTCTTCACCAATAAACAGATTATTTTTATTTACTTTAAAATCAATAAGTGGTGTATTTACATTATCTCCATTTAAAGTAACAAAATATTTATTTGAATCTCATTCTTCAGAAGAATATCTTGCATCATTATTATCTCTCATTACTACTACAAAATAGTAATTTCCACTAATTTTTGGAATAACAAAGTTTGTATTTGGTTGAGAAGTAATTCTAAAATCTTGTGGTTCAGTGTCTGTATCTGTGTAATAATACCATAAATATGATTGTATTACTCCATCTGGATCTTGTGCTCAAATTGCTGAAACTGATACTAAAACTGGGTCAACTTGATCATTTTGAACTGATACATTTAAACTTGATAAAGTTGGTTTTAAATTTTCAACTTTTACCCAAGTATCAACTGAATGAGTGGCACCATTTTTATCACTTTTTACAGTTAATTTTACTGGAAAACATCCAAGTTCATCAAACTTATAACTTGTATCTCTACTCGTAAGATATTTATCATTTCCTATTTTCCAAGTATATGAAAGTCCATTCATCGTTCCATCAAGATTTAAACTTTCTGTTCCTTTAAAATAAACAGTTTTTACTCTATCAACTATATATGCTCATCCATTACATGCACTTGAATCAAAAGATGGCACTTCTGTTCATCAATAATTTACATCAATCATAGCATATGGCGAATTTGCTTCAGAAACATATACTGTTTTTGTTGTTTGATTTGTATTTCCGTCTGCATCTCTTACTGTTAATCTTACAGAAAAAATTCAACTTTTTTCAAAAATATGATCAATTTTATTTGAAGCCGTTTGTTTTTGAGTTCCATCTCCAAAATCCCATTCAAAATATCTTGCTGCTTGTGAAGTTACATTAAATCTTACTGTTCCTCATCTTTGAGTTACTCTTGGAAGAGATGAAAATTCAACAGAAAGGATTGATTGAATAGTAACTTTTTGTTGTTTAATCGCATTCATATCATCCGGATCGACAACTTCTAATACCACACTGTGATCTCAAACACTATCAAAAGTATAATATCAAATCGCTCATTTACTATCAAGCGCTTCTATATCAACTCTTTCTCCATTTATTGTCCAAATATATTTTAATTTTCCTGTATCACTGAAATCTGGGTCATAACTTTTTGTCCCATCAAGCAATACTCTATTTGGTTTTGCTTTATCTGGAATAGTATAAGAAAATTCAGCGATTGGAGCTCTTGAATTAATATAAATTATTTTTGTATCTGTATCTTGATTTCCTGCTGCATCTTTAATTTGAAGTTGAATATTATATCTTCATTTTTCACTAAATACATGATTAAACAAACTTCCATTTTTTGTAGAAAGAATTTTGTCATTACTAATATCAATAATATTCCATGTATACGAAAGATTTTTTTCATTTACTGATGATCTTGCTGAAAATGTGAATTTATCTCCAATATATCCGTCATCTTTATTTGCTTGAATGGTTGCAATTGGTTTATGAATAGCAATAGTAAATATTCTTTCAATAACTCTTCATTCATTTGTTGTTAATTTTAGACTTACTGGATAATTTCATTCTTTTGAATACACCACTCTTTCAATTTTTGGTGACCCGTCGTATCTTCTTTCCACTCCATTTCCAAAAATCCATTCTGTTCTTCTAAATTTTGCTCATCCAGTCGGAGTTGAACTTGTCGCATCAAAAATAAGTCAGTAATTTGCTTCCTCTGGTGTAAATTTGATTTCATCTGATTCTCAAAGTGAAACTCCATTAATACCAATAATAAGTGAAGCTACTTTTTCTTTTACTTCTATAACATTTCTTGTTGAAAATGGAAGTACATCTGTATATCCTGCTGCATTTTTATGATTTGATTTTACATCTAAAAACATAGAAAAATTTCCTTCTTCTTTAAATGTATAATTGATAGATTGTCCTCTTCATACTACTTTTTTAATTCCTCCATTATCAAACCACCAAACATAATTTGATGCTGGTATCACCGTTCCACTTGGGTCTGTAACTCTTCATCTAAATGTTACTGTTAAAGGAGCATTTCCAGTAATTGGACTTGCCTCAATACTTCATGAAAGTTTTTGTACATTTACTTTTTGAATATAGGTATCAAGTTTTTGTACAATATCTTCATAATAAACTTCACTTCTTGGAGAAGCAAGTCATTTTTCTATAGCGATTTTTAAGTCATTATAATAATTTGTATTCATCAAACTATCAGGAAGATAATTATATCCTACTTTTGCATTTGATAAAAGACTATCTGCTGCGTCTTTTGCAATAGTTCATTTTAGCTCGAAACTTTCTTTCAAACGAAAATACTCTCTTACCATATAGTATCTATATTCGTTAAAAGTTCCTTTATCTATATCCCTTAGTGTAGCATAACTTTCTAATGATGAAGCTTCTGCTCTTCAAAGAGCAAAAAATGATATAATCATTAAAAGAATTGACAAAAATATATTTTTTCTCATAAACATGTAATTAAAATTTATATCCGCTATTATCTTATCATACTTTTTATACAGTTGCAAAAAAAAAGAGGTAAAAAAATTATTTTTTTGATTATTTCATAAAAATATAAAAAATATTCTTACAAAAATATTCTCATTTAGAAATTTTTAGCTGTCTTTTTATTTTTATGAAAAATATATTTTTTTTACATTTATTAAAAAAAGGATATTATATGATAGCTTTTTATTTTTTTTAAATCAAGTTATGAAAACAAAAAATATACTTTTAGTTTCAAAACCTCCTGAAAAACAGGCTTTTACACTCGTAGAACTCATAATAGTAATAACAATATTAGCAATTTTAGCCACTATCGCCTTTATCTCTTTTAAGAATTATGCAGGAAATGCAAGAGATGGAAATAAACTCACTA
>JAUCDK010000061.1:0-3095 GCA_034675265.1 Patescibacteria group bacterium | reverse complement strand
CAATATTTATGTGCTAATTTATTTTTTAAAGAATACAATATGAGTAACCAATATTCATTTGAAGCGGAAACAGAAAGACTTTTAGAACTCTTAACTCATAGTATTTATTCAAATAAAGAAATATTTTTAAGAGAACTGATTTCAAATGCTTCTGATGCTATAGATAAAGCAAGAATTAAGTCATTAACTGACAGTAATTATTTATGAGAAAATTCAAATTTTGAAATAAAAATTGACTCTGATTGAGAAAATGGAATCATTACTCTTGAAGATAATGGAATTTGAATGACTCGTGAAGAAGTTATGAAAAATATCTGAACGATTGCAAAATCTGGAACCAAAGATTTCCTAGAAAAATTAAAAGAATCAAAAGAACAAAATAATCTCATTGGACAATTTTGAGTTGGATTTTATTCTGTTTTTATGGTCGCTGATAAAGTAGAACTCGAAACAAAATCAAATGACTCTGAAACTTCAATTATTTGGAGTTCGCAGGGAAAATGAAAATACGATTTAAGTGAATGAAATAAAACATCAAGAGGAACGATTATAAAAATTTTCCTCAAAAAAGAAGAAAATGAATATGCTCAGAATTGGAAACTCAGAGAACTGATAAAAAAACATTCAAATTATGTCTGAGTGCCAATTATGATGAAAGAAGTTGAAAATGAAACCAATAAAGATAGTGAAAAAAAATGGGAACAAGTAAACGAAACCAAAGCAATTTGGAATAAAAATAAATCTGAAATTAAAGATGAAGAATACCAAGAATTTTATTCTTCCCTCAGTTATGATTTTAAAAAACCACTCACTCACATTCATCTCAATACAGAATGAATGATAAGTTATAAATCAATTCTTTTTGTTCCTCAAGAAAAAAATATGTTTGGTGGAAATGATGATCCAAGTAAAGAATATGGGCCAAAATTATTTGTACAAAATGTATTGATTTTAGAAAAAGCTCGTGATTTATTACCAGTGTGGTTAAGATTTGTTTCAGGAGTCGTTCAAACTTCTGACCTTCCACTCAATATTTCAAGAGAAATGTTACAATCAAATACCAATCTTGAAAAAATAAAAAAATGACTGACAAAAAAAATCGTAGAAAGATTAAAATTTGAACTCAAAGAAAATAGTGAAAATTATAATACTTTTCTACAAAATTACGGAAAAATTTTAAAAGAATGAATTTATTATGAACAAGATTTAAAAGAAGATATTGCTGGGATTGTAAAATTTCATTCTCTTTTAGAAAATAAAGAAATCACTCTTGATGAATATCTTCAAAAAGCAAAAATTGAAAAAACTGAAGGTGAAGGCGAAGAAAAAAAAGAAATAAAAACTATTTATTATATCACAGCAAAAAACCTCGCTGAAGCAAAAGCAAATCCATATATTGACCAATTTAAAAATAAAAATATTGATGTTTTACTTTTAGTTGATACCATTGATGAATGGATTGTTGGAGTCTTAAACGAATATGCTGGAAATAAACTCACTTCAATTACTTCTTCAAACCTTGAATTACAAAATGAAGAAGAGAAAAAAGATTTTGAAGAAAAAACAAAAGAATTTAAAGATTTATTTGAACTGATAAAAAATACTATTTGAAGTGAAAAACTTGAAAAAGTTCAAGCAACCTCAAGACTGGGAGAAAATGTTTGAGCTCTTACAACAAAGCAGTGATGACTTACTCCACAAATGGAAAAAATGATGAAAACAATGGGACAAGCAATTCCAACTCAAAAAAGAATTCTTGAACTTAATCCTGAAAGTCCTCTGGTTATCTCTATGTTTGATGAGTTTAAAAAAGATATCAAATCTCAAAAACTTAAAGATATGATTCAATATGTTTACGAACAAGCTATTTTGTTAGAATGATGAGAATTAGAAGATTATAGATGATTTATAAATAGAGTAAATAAATTTATTAAATAAAAAAAATGCTGAAAATTCAGCATTTTTTTTTATTGTACAAATCATTTTAGTTTTTCATCAAAACTATCAAGCGAAAAATCACGAGCTCTGTATTCACAATCATATCTCATTTCAATACACTTTTCCGGTGTTAATTCTTCAACTGCTGAAATAATATCTTCTACTTTTGCTTCTTTATTTATCAAAATTCAAGTTTTCCCATCAATAATAGTTTCTTTCAATCATCCATCATTCACTCAAATTACTGGTTTTCAGGCTGCCATACTTTCAACTGGACTCATTCCAAAATCTTCATCAATTGGAATATAAAGCGTTGCAATTGCATTTCCAACATAGTCAGTAAATCCTTCATTTCCTGGTAAAGTTACAAATTCTATATTTTCACTTCACATGGCTAAATCAAATATTTTTTCTTTTTGTGGATCATTTTCTCCATAAATAATCACGAGTTTTTTTTCTGGCATTTGTTTAAATGCTTCTACAATTTTATCAACTCTTTTTGCATCTGAAAGTCTTGCAAATGAGAGATAATAATCTTTTTGTCATAAAAATCTAAATTCTCATAAATTTACTGGTGGATAGAGAATTTCTGCATCAATTCACAAAAATTTTTTAATTCTTTCTTGAGTATTTTTTGAATTGGTAAGTACTAAATCCATTTTAGAAATATCTCTTTCATACATTTTTCTAAATATTTTACAAGCGAAAGTAAATGATGATTGTAAATATTTTGGTACTTTTTGTAAATATGATTCATGTAAATCATACAAATATCTTGGCGGAGTATGACAATAATAGATTTTTTTCTGATTTTTTGTACAATTTCTTACTGCACTAATACTGTCTCCTGAAAAAATGATAGTGTCATATTCTTTTAAAAATCATGTTTTTACTAAAAACGCAAACTTTAATTTAAGGTGACGAAATCATTTTTTAAAAATTTCGCTTGAAAGTGGAATCATTTTTCCCTCAAATCCTTCTTTCCTCAAATCAAAACTTCCAGCAGAAAAAAATCAAGAAGCAATATCAGCTTTAAGAGCTTTTGCCATCATCATAATGAGTCTTTCTCCTCATCATTTATATAAAAAAGTATCGTGAAGAATAATTATTTTTTTCATATTTTTTAGTTTATGTATACTAAAATATCTATTAATTCG
>JAUCDK010000060.1:0-3133 GCA_034675265.1 Patescibacteria group bacterium | reverse complement strand
CTCTTAATTGTTCTACTACTTCTTGAAGTTCTTCTTCTACTCCTAATATTGATGAGGATTGTAATTGAAGTTGGGATAATACAAGTATTAAATATTGTACTAATTCATGATGTCAATCATGATATACTTGTGCTCAAATATGTAATAATTATGGTAATTTAAGTTCGTGTCAGAATAGTGGGTCATATTGTTATCAACAAGACTGAAGTAATGTAAAGGCTTATAGCTGGTATCATAATTACACTAATCCATATTCATTAACTCCTTGAGTTATATACTGACCATGATGTGGGACTGCTAATTGTTATACTAAATTAACACTAACTCCTGGAAATGCAAATTGTACATATAATGCTGCATGTGGAGAAACTTATAACTAATAGTACCTATCTCCTCTTTCCATACAAATAATAAAAAAGATACAAACTATACCACACTTTTTTAAAATTTTTTCTTGGATTGGTGATAAATCTCCAAAGCCATTCTAGTTTTAATTGAATAAAAATTTGTGGTGCTCTTTTTTCATTTCCAGCCCAAAAATCAAAAGTTCATCATTGAGAAAAAGCAAGCAAATTATATTTTTTAATATTTTCAAGATTATTTTTTATCCAAATTTCTTGTTTTGGAGTTCAAAGTCATACCATAAGAATATTTATTTTTTCACTTGCATTTTTCTTATTTTTTTCAGTTGAAACTTCAGGAGATTTATTATTTTCCTGAAATGGAGGAAAACTGTTTGAGTCCCTATTTGATGAAGATCAAATTGGTTGAGTTTTTGACGACATTGAAGGAATATAAAAATCTCAAAGTATAGACTCTAATTTTTCAAAATCAAATTCACTATAACCATCTTGAAAATAAGCAATTTTTATTCCATATTTTTGTTCAATATTCAGAACTGCTTTTTCAATTACCTCTTTTTTCGCTCAATATAAAATAAGATTATATTCATCTGATTTCAGATTTTTCAAAATATACTCTGTAAAATCAGTTCCATTTAGATTTGAAAGAGAAAGTCAAAAATATTTTTTATAATACAATTGAAGTGCAATTCCATCAGGCAACAAAAAATCTCAAGTTCCTAATGCTTCTAAAAACTCTCTGTTTACTTTTTTTCACGAAATAATTCCATTTGAAACTAAATTTGCAAAATAAAGATAATTCACCACTCAAAATCATTGCTCTTTGTATTTTTTTATAATATCCTTAAAGGCTTCTTTAGTATTATTTTTATAAATTTTTTCTAATATTGTCATATTCTACTTAATTATTTTTTTCTATTGTAAAAAAAGTTTTGATAAATCAAAACTTTTTTATTTTGGATACTTTTTATTTGCTGTTGCATCATCAATATATAAAATTAAAAAATAAATATATCTCCTTTGGTAGCCGAAGCATATCATATGAAAAAATGTTTGTCAATCATCATTTTTTTTACTTTTTTATAATTTTTTATATAATCACTTCAAATTAATCAAAAAAATATGACTTCATTAGAAAATAAAAAAGTTGCCATCGTTTGTGATTGGCTTAAAGATTTTGGATGAGCTGAAATTGTTATTTCTCATCTTTTAGAAATATTTCCAAATGCTGATATTTTTACTTCGGTATTTTTTATGAAAGATAATAAAATCTTTTCATGAAGAAAAATTACCACGTCTTTCATACAAAAAATTCCTCTTTTAAATAAATCTCACAAACTGGCTTTAATGCTCAGACCTTATGCATTTGAAAGTTTTGATTTCAGTGAATATGATATCGTTATTTCCTCTTCGAGTGCTGAAAGTAAATGAATTATCACCAAACCAGAAACGCTTCATTTTTGTTATTGTCATACTCCAACCAGATATTTTTGGAGTCACTATCACGAATATTTAGAAATGATGGAATTTGGAATTTTAAACCCTATTTGAAAATGGCTTATGCCAAAAATGGTCCATAAACTCAGAATGTGGGATTTTTTAGCAAGTAAAAGAGTAGATTATTTTATTGCAAACTCAAAAAATACAGCTTCAAGAATAGAAAAATATTATAAAAAAGAAGCCGAGGTTATTTATCCATGACTTGATTTAGAACATATTCCATTTAGCGAAGAGAAAGAAAATTATTACTTTTACAATGGAAGATGTATTCCATATAAAAAGTTTGATTTAATTGTAGATGCATTTAATAAAAATGGGAAAAATATTATCATTGCAACCAATACTGATAATAAACTCTATAGAAGTTTACAAGAAAAATCAAATCATAATATTACTTGGAAGTTTGGACTTTCTCTTGATGAAATTAATAAAATTCACTCAAAAGCAAAAGCATTTTTATTTCCACCAGAAGAAGATTTTTGACTTGTTCCAATTGCCGCAATGGCAGCTTGAACTCCAGTAATAGCTTTTTGAAAATGATGAAGTTTAGAAACAGTAGTTGATGAAGTTACTGGAATATTTTTTGAAAATCAAAGTGTAAGAAGTTTAAACAATGCAATAGAAAGATTTGAAAGTATGGAATTTGATGCTTACAAAATTAGAGAACATGCTCTTGGATTTGATAAAAGAATATTTCAAGAAAAAATATTACAATTTATTACTGATAAATACATAAAATAAAAGGAGGAAAACCTCCTTTTATTGTTTCAAGAAATATTCAATTACAAAAGCAGTTCAAAACCCCTTTCCAACAAATATTCCTTTTCTACTTGCGTGTATGCTATAATAGTAACGCCACCAAGCATCAGTTTATAGCATACTTGCAAAAATTCTCCTTTTTTCTTTTCCCACGGAAAACGCATTTTTAAATCCTCTCCACTATGTATTGAAAAATGGAAACTTATTGTATTTTTTTCTCTTAAAAGTCAAATGTTTTACTTTTCTTTTGACAAAATATATTCAATGACTAAAATCCTATTGCACCTGAACTTTATGGTACTTTATCATTAAATTTTCTCTTATGAAAAAATTATATGCTATTCTTATACTTGCTCTTGCATCTCTTTGAAATGCAATTTATTTAACTATTTCTGCTTTTAATTACAAAGCTTGAGATACTTCTGCTTTTTTTTGTGATGTAAATGATACTCTTTCGTGTAGTAATTTATTTGCATTTCCATTTGCATGGATATTTGGAATTCCATTTCCTG
>JAUCDK010000059.1:0-3563 GCA_034675265.1 Patescibacteria group bacterium | reverse complement strand
ATGGTCGGAGACGTGGGACTCGAACCCACAACCCCACGCTCCCAAAGCGTGTGCGCTAGCCAATTGCGCCAGTCTCCGATTTTTAAAATAGCTAGGCTAGTTTCCTAGCACTAGCTATTTCTTTATTATTAGAATGGTGGGTGTACCAAGAGTTGAACTTGGGACCTCGTGATTATCAGTCACGCGCTCTAACCAACTGAGCTATACACCCTTAAATAAAAAATGTAAAATACAAAGATATTATATTTTACACTTCTTACTCTTTGCTTTAAATTTGGAGCGGGTAAAGGGACTCGAACCCTTAACCCTCTGCTTGGAAGGCAGATGCTCTAGCCAATTGAGCTACACCCGCTTATCTAAATGCCTGGGTATTCTATTAAAAAATTTGAATATGTCAAAACTTTTTTTAATTTTTTTTTATTTTCTATTTTTAAAGGCACAAAGAGTGTTTTTCATAAGGCAAGAAACCGTTAATGCTCCCACTCAACCAGGCACAGGAGTAATATCATTTCCATTTTTTATAATATTCTCAAAATCACAGTCACCATATATTTTATCATCAATCACACTAAATCATACATCCAAAATAATAGCTTTCGGATGTATTTTTTCAACCGTTAGAAATTTTGGTTTTCACATAGCAGTGATAATAATATCAGCATTTTTTGTAAAAACTTCAATATTTTTTGTTTTTGAATTGCAAATAGTTACTGTTGCAGAAGCATTTATAAGTAAATTTGCAATTGGTTTTCCTACAATATTACTTCTTCCAATAATCACAACATTTTTTCAAACAACATCGATATTATAATATTTTAATAACTCCATCATTCCAGTTGGAGTACAAGGAGCAAGTCCAGAAGTATCTCAAATGACAATTTTTCATTGATTTTCTGGATGAAAACCATCAACATCTTTTTCTGGAGCAATACTATTTATAATATTTTTTTCATTTATATGAGCAGGAAGGGGAAGTTGTACGATATATCAACTGATATTTTCATCATTATTGAGTTTGTGTACACATTCTAATAAATCTTTTTCAGCGATATTTTCTTCAAATGAAAATATTTCAAAATCAATTCCTACATATTCAGCCCATTTTTGTTTTTGATTGATATATCTTAGAGATGAAGGATTGTTTCCTACTAAAATAACTCATAATTTTGGTTTTTGCGTAAGAGTTGAAATTTCTTGTTTGATATCTTCATATATCGCTTGTGCTACTATTTTTCCATCTAAAATCATTTTTTCATAATTATTCATAAAATTTTGATTTATTATATAATCAAGCTATAATAAATCAAATTTAGTTTGTTTTTTAGCAATATATATTATGTCTAATAGACTCGTGTCGCTTTTGATTTTAATCGTTACTTTTTGAAGTATTTACGGATTATATTATTACTTTTTTGTTTTAAATAAAGGGGAACTTACTTTGACTACCAATATTGATACTTATAAAGTAACTTTATATAACTCAAAACTCAAAACAAGTTTTGCAACGGACTGTTTACAATCTGTTTGTGAACTTATAGATTTAGCTCCATTTCAATACGAAATGACTCTTTCGCGTGAATGATATAAAGATGTTAATCAAACAATTACTATTGTTTCATGAGAAAAATTGCAAATTCAAGCAACATTTGAAAAACAATTAATTATGGAACAAATAGAAACACCAGTTTCAGAAACACTTAATACAGAAACTCAAATTGAACAAGTGAGAGAATTATCTTTTTTACAAAAAACATATAAATATTTCCAATTACCAAATTTATGATATTTTTATTTTCAGGAAAATGATGATAACTCACTTTCATTATTACACAATAACGGAATAGAAATTCAAAATTTATACTCTTTTGCAAAAATAGAAAGAAAATTACTTGATATTATTGAAATTGATCAAACCAATAATTCACTTTTAATAACTCATGGAGATGATAAATATATTTATGATTTATGAAATAATAGTATAGAAAAGATTTATTTTCCTCAAAAAGTAGATTTTATAAAAAAATGAAAAAACTCATATTATTTTGTAAATGATAAAGGAACATTTTTATATGATAATACGACAAAAAAAATAGAATATTTTTATTTATTTAAAGATTTTATCTATTATGATAATGAAAATTATTTATGAGTGATTTCTTCTTCTGAAATAGAAAAAAAGAAGAATTATAATTTAGAAAATACTTCTTGAAATCTGATTGTAAAATATAATTTTAAAACAAGAGCCATTAAAGTTATTGAAACAACCAATATAAATATTTCCAAAATTACTTTAGAAAATAAAAACGTGTATTTTTATGATGCTGGAGGGAATAAATACGAAGTGAAAAATATAGAATAAAAAAAGATGTGTAAGCACATCTTTTTTTGCCTAAAAAGGAATATCTTCAATTGAAATTTCTTCTTCTTGTTTTGGTTGAGATTTTTTAACAGCTCCACTAGAAGATTCAGTATTTTGATAAGTTGCAGAAGGTTCTGGTGATCTTGAACCATCAAGCATAATCATATTTTCTCCAACGATTTCAGTTTTATATCTTTTTGTTCCATCTTGAGCTTCCCAATTTCTTGTTTGAAGTCTTCATTCGATGTAAACTTTTTTTCCTTTATGTAAATATTGTCCAGCAATTTCAGCTAATTTTCCCCATAATACGATAGAGTGGAATTCAGCAACTTCTTGTTTCATACCAGAACCATCTACCCAATTTCTATTGGTTGCAAGAGAAAAACTACAAACATTTTGTCCTGACGGAGTTTGTTTTAACTCGATATCTTGAGTAATATTTCCAATTAATTGAACTTTATTTAAATCCATACAATCAAAGTAAGTGTTAAAAATATGTTTTTCTAAACATACACGTATTATAAATAAATCTAAAAAATTACAAGAAAAATTAATTTTTTGTTTTATTTATCTAAAACTTATAGAAATAATTTGTTTTTACTTTTTCATTATAATATTATTGATTTTTTATACAACGAACACTGAAACCGTACGATGTATCGAGTGTATAACGGTAGACTGTCCTGTTCCCTGAATCGACATGCCTCGCAGACGCACCTAAAGACCACAAGAAAGCGATGTACCCACGAGAGTAGAACATATCTCCACCGGTACTACGGGCACCGGCTAAAGGTATCTTTAATTCTTTCACTATATTTGTATTCGTTGCTTTTCAAGCATTTCATAACCATCATAATCAATTACATTCCCATCAATCTGCTGTTCTACATACATTTCCTTCATTCAAATATGTCTCTAACGCTGTCCATTCTGCATCACTTGGAAGATGCCAATCACTCGGACACGCTCATCATGTTGCTTGTTCATAAGTATACAGTTTTCACCAGATATTATTTTGAGTTCCTGTCGTTGCATTCCATGCATTTTCCTTGGCAGTACTTAGCATTTGCTCTGACATTCAACATGATACTTGACTTCCAGCATAATTATAACAATAAGGACTACTTACAGGCCATTCACCTACTCCACTTCATAAAACAGAATTACATCAAGCCCATCTATAAGTTACTCATCATTGAGTAAA
>JAUCDK010000058.1:0-3578 GCA_034675265.1 Patescibacteria group bacterium | reverse complement strand
CCGTGGTAATTTTATGAAAATTTACTACACAACCTGCTTAGTTTGTACAATTTATACTTATTTTTTATAATTTATTATGTTGATTTATATTTTATTTATTATTTGATTTTTTGTTTTAATAAAATGAGCTGATTTACTCGTGAGTTGAGCAAGTTCTATTGCCCTAAAATTTAAAATTTCGCCTTTAGTAATATGATTAACTATTGTTGCATTTTGAACTTCTGCTCCAGAATTTGCTGTAAATATTTTTTCAGCTACAAAATGAGAAACTGAACTTGCGATTTGAAATATTTTATGAAGCAATATTGCAAATATTTTACTTATTTTATGAATAACTTCGATTATTTATCCCGTTCAAGCAAAAATTTCAACTGTTTGGAAAGAAATTCCTTTTGCACTTTTATGAGCAGTAATGCTTGGAATTTTAGCAAATGATAAACTCATTGATTGAAGTCTCACTTCTCAAATTTCTCGTATTGATGGTTTAGTTCTCATATGATTTTTTATAATATTTCTATACTATACTTTTGGAATTGCAAAAGATGCTTGAGATACTACCTCTCAAGAAGAAGATGTAAAAGAAATTTCTGTATGAAAATCAGTATTATACATCATAATATGACTAACTTGACTGATTTTATGAGGAAAATGGATAGTTGATGGAGCTGTAAGTTTAGCAACTGCATTTGGTATGAGTAAATCTGTGATTGGTTTGACTGTTGTTGCCATTTGAACGAGTTTACCTGAACTTGCAACCTCAGTAGTTGCTGCTATGAAAAAACAATCAGATATTGCAATTTGAAATATAGTTTGAAGTAATATTTTCAATATATTTTGGATTTTATGATTTACTGGAACTCTCACAAATATACCATTCTCTGCAAGTTCTAATATTGATATACTTATGACTATTTTTGCAAGTATTTTACTTTTTATTTTTATGTTTTTAGGGAAAAAACACAGAATTGGAAGATGGGAATGAGTGATAATGGTTTGTATTTATATTGGTTACCTTGCATATTTAGTGTTAAATATCTAAAATTTAAATTTATTATATTAATTGGTTAGAAATGAAAAAAAATGAAATTTTAAAAAATATTACCGTTGAAAAACTCGTATTTGGAGGAAAATGATTTGCAAGACTTAAGTCTGAAAATAAAGATATCGATGGAAAAGCTATTTTTATTTCTGGTTGAGTGATTCCTGGAAGTATCATAAATGCAAGAGTTTTAAAATCAAGAAAAGATTTTATTGAAGCTCAAGCACAAGAAATGATTCAAAAATCTCCTATAGAAAAATTACATCCAAATAATATTTATGGAATGCAAGCTGGTTGTGGTTGGGTAAATATTCCTTATGAAGAACAATTAAAAATAAAAGCCTGACAAATTGAAGAATCACTTTTTCATACAAAAAAACTTCAACCTGATTTCGAAATTTCTCCTATTGTTGCTTCTCCATTAGTAGATAATTATAGAAATAAAATTGAATTTAGTTTCTGAAAATTTATCTCTGCAAAACATGAAAAAAATGAACATTTTAATGTTTGATTTCATAAACAAGGTGAATTTTCAAAAATTGAAGATTTTGATGGAACGATTCTTATTTCAGAACTGGCAAATAAAATTTATAAAGAAATAAAAGATTTTGCAAAAAGTTCTTGATTTCCTGTATATGACCAATTTAATGGAGAATGATTTTTTAGACATATTGTGATAAGAGAAGCTTTTTTCACAAAACAAATTATGATTATTTTTTCTATAAATCATACTTTTCCTGAAATTGAAAATCTTGATTTTGTAAAAAACTTTTTCCAAGAATTAGCAAAAAAGTATCCTGAAATTACCTCTATTTATCTCAGTTTAAATAATAACAAAGCTGATGTTGCGATTTGAGAACTAGAACTTATTTATGGAGAAAAATTTATTGAGGAAAAACTCCTTTGATTGACTTTTAACATATCCCCAAAAAGTTTTTTTCAAACAAATTCATATGGAGCAGAAAAATTATATAGTGAAGTTTTAAGTCAAATTGATACTCAAGAATTAAAAAACTTTACTGTTCTTGATTTATATGGTGGAACTGGAACTATTGGAATGGTATTTGCCCCTCATAGCAAAAAAGTAATTTCAGTAGAATTAGTAGCTGATGCTTCAAAAGATGGAAAAGAAAATGCAATGAAAAATGGAATTACAAATATGGATTTTGTAAATGCAAAAGTAGAAACTTTTTTAGATGATTATCTCAAAAAATGAGAAGCAGCTGATTTACTTATCATAGACCCCCCAAGAGCTGGAATGCATCCATCTGCATTACCAAATATACTCACATTTAAAACAAAAAATATCATTTACGTAAGCTGTAATCCAGCAACTTTAGCAAGAGATTTAGCATATATTTTAGAAAATAGTGATTATAAAATAGTAAATGTAACTCCAGTTGATATGTTTCCTCATACGAGTCATATCGAGACTATTGTAAAATTGGAAAGAGTTTAATTTTTAACCATAAACTTATGTTTGAATTTGTAAAAACTTTTATGGAAGATATTCAAAAAAAGGCTTTAGAAAAACAAGAAAGGTTCAATAATTACATAAGTTCTATAGATGAAGAAATAGTAAAAAATTCATCTTTTATACCATTAAAAAGAGGATGAACCAATATTAAAAGTCATGATTTAATTATTGAAAATAACTGAAACTATTTATTTAAAGTAAAATGGTTTTTTCCAGAAGTATTTTTAGGAATATTTTTTACTCCAATTATTACGATAATAATAATACTTTATAGTAAAAATTTTGAAGTAAATAATATGTTTTGGGAATTTTTATGACTAATAATATTTTCAATTATTTTTTCATGACTAGCTTGATTAATTTTCTATTCTTTACATAGATCTTACATATTTGATTTTCAAAATGGATATTTTTATGATACCAAATATGCTAAAAAATTATTTGAGCTTATCCAAAATGAAAAATATAAAGATAAAATAATTTCCATCAATGAAATTCATGCCTTACAAATAATAAGCGAAAGAGTACATGGAAAAAATACCAGTTATACGAGTTATGAACTCAATATGATTTTAAAAAATAGTTCGAGAGTAAATATCATTGACCACTGAAATCTTGAAGAAATAAGAAAAAATGCTTCTGAATTAGCAAATAAATTGTGAGTAAAAGTTTATTATATAACAGAAATATATGTTGAAAACTTCTACTAGTTTCTTCACTTGGGAAGAAAATGATTTAACTCTCAATATTTTAGCAACTGCCTGAGCTAAACAAGATACTTTTTGAAAAGTAGTTGGGGATAAACTAAAAATATCAGTAAAAAAAGCTGCTGAAAATTGAGAAGCAACAAAGTATATGCTCAAATTTATCGCAAAATCTTTTTGAGTCTCAAACAAAGATGTTGAGCTTTTATACTGAGAAACTTCTCCAAATAAAGCAGTAAAAATAAAAAATCCTCAAATAATTCCTGAAAATTTTGAATATCAGAATCAAATTTTCGGTATCCCCTTAATTGATTAATAGATGAGGTATCTATCTATAATAGAGCTTTAAATTCTGAAG
>JAUCDK010000057.1:0-3921 GCA_034675265.1 Patescibacteria group bacterium | reverse complement strand
AAATACTACTTTTTTAATTGTTGATAGAATAGAAGTAATGCCATGACAAAATATAGTTTACTCATATAATGTTACCAGTGAATTTAATTATTGTATATTTGAATTTTCAAATGGAAGTTGAGGTGGTAGTCAAACTTTTACAGTATGAAAATGAAAAACTGGAGGAGAAACAATGTCTATGAAAGGGTCTTGATATGTACAGTTAAATTGTACAAAAAGTGGTTTCAGTATTAAAAAAGATGGAACTGATGATTTTTCTAAAAAGATTAATATTATTGTACCTGATAAGTATAAATGTAAAGCAGAAACAAAAGATGGATACATTCTCACTTCTGAAGTATTTAGTACAAAAAAAATTTTCGGAAGTACTCAGGATATTAGATGATGAACACTCACTTATCAAGCATTATTTGAATGTTTAAGTGATGGGACATGGAAATTAGTACAAACAAATACTGCTCCTACAATAAACTGTAATGATGGATATATTAAAGAATGAAATTGATGTATAGAATTTAAAAATCCAAGTACGAAGAAAACTTATGATGTTGCTAAAAATGCTAAATATATATGTAAAACATATCAATGAGATGTAACCTTTAAATATAGCTATTGATCAGATCCAACAACCGATGAATTATTTTTTGGAACATCTAGTGCTCCTTTTGGAAGCAATATAAGAATGAGTTTATATGTATGAAAATGAAGTAGTTTAAATGGAAATCTTCCTTCAACAATACATTCAAAAATATGAAATACTTATGATTGTAATAATTCAAATAGAAAAGTTTGAGTTACTAGCGAAGAATGTCAAGATACCTATGTTTGTAAATTAGAATGATCTAGTACATCTACTAGCGGATGAAGCACAACAACGAGCAGTTCAACAACTGCAAAAACATTTACACAAGCAGAAGTAACTGCTTTTGTTCAACAAGCAGGAACAAATTATGATACTATAGCAAAAGCAATTATTGATTTTGAAAAACAATGATATCAAAATTTAAGAACACAAGTAGCAACAGCGCTATGAGTGACACTTACTACTGTAAATGATTACGTTGCAAATTATCAAAAAGGGACTTCTTCAACTTCAACTCCAACAACAACTGTAAAAACATTTACTCAAGCAGAAGTGAACGCTTTTGTACAACAAGCAGGTTCTAATTATGATACAATAGCAAAAGCAATTATTGATTATGAAAAACAATGATATAAAAATGTTAGACAACAAGTAGCAACAGCTTTGAAAATTTCTCTCGCTGATGTGAATACATATATCGCAGATTATCAAACAAGAATAAAATAATTTCTTTAAAAACTCTACAATCAATTTTGATTCTAGAGTTTTTTTTATATAATAGTTTAGTTATTTTTTAAAAATAAGTCATGTTTAACCTACAATCAAAATATAAACCAACTTGAGACCAACCAAAAGCAATAAATAGTATCATAAAATATATAGAAGACTGAAATAAACATCAAACTTTATGGTGAGTAACTGGAAGTTGAAAAACATTTGTAATGGCAAATATTATTGAAAAAATAAATAAACCAACTCTTATCATTGCTCATAATAAAACTCTTGCTGCACAATTAGCACTTGAATTTAAAGAATTTTTTCCTGATAATGCAGTGCATTATTTTGTTTCGTATTATGATTATTATCAACCAGAAGCCTATGTTGGAAAAACAGATACATATATAGAAAAAGAAGCAACGATTAATGAAGAAATTGATAGACTTCGTCATGCTGCAACACAAGATCTTATCTCGAGAAAAGATGTAGTTATTGTAGCATCAGTTTCTTGTATTTATGGTGTGTGAGATATTAAAGCTTATGAAGATAGTATTTTTGAACTTAGAGTTTGAGACGAATATCAGTTTGATGATTTGATGAAAAAGCTTATTTTACTTCAATATAAAAGAGCTTGAGAAGATTTTAAACCTGGAACTTTTCAAGTTATGTGAGATTTGCTTGAAATATTTCCTTCAAGTAAAGAAACTGTTTATAGTTTGGAATTCTGGGGAAATGAAATTTCAAGAATTACCAGAAGAAATTATCTTACTGGAGAAATCTATGAAGTTTTAAATGAGATAGAAGTATTTCCTGCAAAACATACAGTAACAACCAAAGATACAATCAATAAAATTGTTCCTCTCATTCAAGAAGAATTAAAAGAAAGATTAGAATTTTTTCAACAAACAGGAGAAGTAGTAAAACATGAAAGACTCAAAACAAAAGTTGAATATGATATTGAAATGATGCAAGAAGTTTGATATGTGAATGGAATTGAAAATTATTCAAGATATTTAGATGGAAGAAAAGAATGACAACCACCAGCTACTTTGATAGATTATTTTGGAGATGATTTTTTGTGTATTGTTGATGAATCTCATATGACAATTAGTCAAATTGGAGGAATGTATGCTTGAGATAGAGCCAGAAAAGAAAATCTTGTATGAGCTGGTTTTCGTCTTCCGTCAGCACTTGATAATAGACCTCTTAGATTTGAAGAATTTGAAGGAAAAATGAAAAATATGCTACTTGTTTCAGCAACTCCAGGACAATATGATATTGAAAAATCATCAATTCATCCAGATAAATTTTTTAATTTTAATCCTATAATTGATTGAGCTTGGAAAGATACTCAAGATGATAGAATTGTACCACTTGTGATTAGACCAACGGGGCTTTTAGATCCAATTATTGAACTCAGAAGCATGAATTATATGGTGGATGATGTGATGAAAAATATTAAAGAAGTAATAAAAGTTTGAGAAAAAATGCTTGTTACTACTCTGACAAAAAGATCAAGTGAAGAGTTAACAGATTATTTACTTGAGAATGGAGTAAAAGTAAAATATCTCCATTCAGAAATTGAAACTTTAGAAAGAATTGAAATATTAAAAGATTTAAGAACGGGAAAAATTGATTTAATCGTTTGAGTAAATCTTCTTAGAGAATGACTTGATTTACCAGAAGTAACAAAAATTGCTATTCTTGATTCTGATAAACAATGATTTTTAAGAAGTTCATCGGCTCTTATTCAGATTATCGGAAGAGCTGCTAGAAATGCAAAATGAAAAGTTTATATGTATAGTGAAGAATTAAAAAATATTCAACTGAAAGAAATAGATGGAGTAGAAATGCTTCATAATACAAAAACTTGAGAAAATTATCACAGAGATGAATATTTATTAGATGAAAATGGAGCGAGAATACCACTTTTTAGATTTGATAAATGAAAATTTGTAACGAGTGAATGAATCTTTGTTTCAAACGCTATGAAAACTTCTATAAATTTAACCAATTATAGAAGAAAACTTCAAAGAGAATACAATGAAAAACATGGAATTACTCCAACAACGGTATTTTCAGAAATTAAAGATATTGGTATCAAAACAAATAAAAAAGATTATTCTTTGATATCAGAAAAAGATTTAGAAAAAGAACTCAAAAAACTTGAGTTTGAAATGTGAGTTGCTTCAGCAAATATGGAATATGAACTTGCCGCAGAACTCAGAGATCAACTTATAGAACTCAGAAGATGACTAAAAAAATAAAGATGA
Source organism: Patescibacteria group bacterium (assembly GCA_034675265.1). Classification (GTDB taxonomy): domain Bacteria; phylum Patescibacteriota; class Gracilibacteria; order BD1-5; family UBA6164; genus UBA7396. The sequence continues at coordinate 348 of JAUCDK010000057.1, read as the reverse complement.
AATTTCATCTTTATTTTTTTAGTTTTTTACACAATAGAGAAGTGCGACATATGGTTGCATATTATCAGGTGCTGTTCCTCATCATGAAATAGTAATTCATCATGAAATACTACTATTAAAATGTTGAGTTGGTCAGATAGTTATATCAGCAGTTGTTCCTGCTGGAGCATATATATTAGCAGCACCTGGACCAGTTGCTCCACCTACTAAAAGAGATCAAGTATTTAAAGTTCAGCTTCCAAGAGTATTAGAACTTCCTATTTTTAAGTCTCAAGTTACATTTACTGCTAAATTATGAGTTGCAGATATGGCAGGAGCACTTTTTTCTCATCAAGTATTTCCAAGAGA
>JAUCDK010000056.1:0-4038 GCA_034675265.1 Patescibacteria group bacterium | reverse complement strand
AAATATAAATAACAACAATAAAAATATTTACAAAGAAATTGAATACAAATAATATTTTAGCAATAATTATCTACATTATTGAAAAAACTAAAATCTCTTTTCTTTTCTATTCTCTTTGATATAATAATGCAAAAATATAAATTTTCTTTCATAAAATGCAAAGTTATAGCTACAACGATTTTAGAAACTATTTAGAAGAATTAAAAAATCATCTATTAAACAAAAAACTACTCCAACCAACTCCAATATATGGAACACTTATGATCACCACAACTCTGTTATTATATGTATTATGATTATTTTTTATCTGAAAAATTCATATCGCTTTTAGTATTTTATGGTTTTATATTGTGATTGTGGAACTTTGATACATTTCTCACGATTTGATTCATAACCAATATTTTAAAAATACAAAAATAAATACTTTTTTTTCATTTATTACTGGAAATATTTTTATATGACTCTCTCGTTCTTGGTGGTTTAAAAAACATAATCTTGAACATCACACTTTTACAAATTCAGACATTCATGATACAGATATTCGTGATTATGATGAAATTTTTACAAAAAATACAGGAAAAAGTCCATTTTTTGAAAAACACAAAACTATTTTATTTTGGATTGTAACCACACTTGTATACTTTAATCTCATCTATTTATCATATAAATTTTTAATAGAAAATAAGAAATATAAAGAACTTTTTCTTAATATTTTACATCTTTTTTGATTACCTCTTGTTTTATTTTTGAATTTTGGAATAATGTGATTTTTGTATCTCAGTATTATTTATATATGAGTGTGAATGCATCTTGCTTTTGTGTTTATGGTCAATCACATCGGAATGGAAATAATTGACGGAAATAAAATAAAAGAATACGCCTGGCTTGATTTACAAACAAGAACTTCAAGAAATATCCTATGATGAGAAATCATAAATCAAATATTGTGATGACTCAATAAACAAATAGAACATCATTTATTTCCTCAAGTATCAAGAAAAAATATTTTGGCCGTTTGAAAAGAAGTAGAAAAATTTTGTAAACAAAAATGAATTCCCTACCATAATGTAACTTTTATCCAAGGAATCAAAGAAATTTATCATACTCTTAAAACTGGAAAAACACTCTAATATTTTTAAATTTTCTCAATAAAAAAAGACAAGTAAACTTGTCTTTTTTTATTGTACTTCTTTCAATATTTTATTTGCATGATTCGTAGCTTTTACATTTCTCCAAGCTTTCAAGATATTCCCTTCTTTATCAAGTAAAAAAGTGGAACGGATCACTCCTTGAACTATTTTTCCATAGTTATTTTTTTCTCAAAATGCTCCAAAAAAATTATGAAGCACTAAATCTGGATCAGAAATAAGCGCATTTTGAAGAGAATATTTTCCACAAAATTTTTGATGACTTTCTTCACTATCTTTTGAAACTCCAATAAGTTGAATTCAAAGTGCTTGAAAATCTCATTTCAAAGCAGTAAAATCTGTATTTTCTAAAGTACATCCTGGAGTATCATTTTTTGGATAAAAATACAAAAGTGTTTTTTCACTTTGAGTTAAAATATCTTTCATAGTTGTTTGCTGAACTGAATCTCAAACTACCAATACTATTGGTTGAGTAAAAATTTTTTCCATATTTTTCAAAATTAAAAATTAAATTACAAAAATTTTTTCATCATCATTTTTGCTTCTTTATCAAGTGTTCTTTCTTTTAGAACTTGTTTTTTATCGTATTCTTTTCTTCATTTACAAAGTCAAACTCTCAGTTTTATCAAACTTCCCTTAAAATAAAGTTCAAGTGGAATAATGGCAAAACCTCATTCTTTTTGTTTTCCAAGTAAAAATGAGTTTGTTTTTTTATGAAGAAATATTTTTCTATCTCTATCTCAAGGCATAGTTGACCTATTCACAAAAGTTTTCCATGGAGTGATGTGCAATCATTTTATATATGGACTTCCTGATAAAAGTGAAATATAACTTCATTTCAAATTTACATGTCCAGCTCTCACCGATTTTACTTCGTGTCAAAAAAGCTCAACTCCAGCCTCCCAAGAATCAAGAACTTCATAATCAAAATATGCTTTTTTATTTTTCGTAATTACTGTATCTTTCATATTATTTTTCAAAAATTTTATATTGATTTTCTAACATATATTTCACACTTTCTCATTTAAAATACCAATCCCAAGCCATATAATCTAGGAGAGAATTTTTCCCAGCTTTTGCTTTACTATATGGATTTTTTTTGAGTTCAAAGTGCAGATGATAATCTTTATAATCCTCATCAGGAACTCAAGTAATTCCAGTATTTCAAATATATTGTCCTCTTTTAACTTTTTGTCATACTTCTAACCCAGAAACTACACTACTTAAATGAGCATAAAATATTACATCTCATTTCATAGTTTTTATCCATACTTGATTTCCTCTTAAAATATCAAGATTTATCAATTTATCTTCTGGTGTTAAATTTTGTCATTTTTTAATTTTTCCTATATCAGAAAAAGTAAAATTATTTACTATTTTTACAATCACTCCATCATCGATTGAAACTACTTTTGAACCATTTGGAGCATCAATATCCCAACCTTCGTGTACTGCATTGGTATAACTTGCTCTATATGGACGACCTCAATTTGGAAATTTTGAAATATTTTTTCCATCAGGAAGTCATTTCCCAATAATAGGAACTAAATATTTTATTTTTCTCTTTTCTAGTATTTCTTCAATTTTTTTATTTTGATATACTGCTTCATCATAAATTCTGAGTTTTTGTACATATTCAAAATTTACATTTGTATCACGAGTAGAAGCAAACAATTTAAATTTTTGTGCTTGAGTTACTAATGTTTCACTTGCTTGCGTTAAAAGTACATCAGTATAATCTGTAAATTTATTATATAAATCAAAATCACTCAAAATATTTAATGTAAAATGCGTATTCAAAATAATATTTCCAGTATCATCTTTTAAATAAAAATTACCATTTTTACAATTTTTATCATCTATTTGAAGTGAAAAAAAATTTTGTGTTTGTAAAGTATACAAAAATTCACTTTTTGTTTTACATAAAGAATGTATTTCATAGTTTGAAATATTTTCTTTTGATTTAAAAACTACTATTGTTTTTGATAATATTTGATCTCAAACATACATATTTTTCCCAGCAACTCCAGAATATGTCACATCATGATTTTTATAAAATGATGAATATACCATGGTATACCAGAAAAATGCTCAACTTACCAAAAAAATCACCAATATATTTTTCAAATTCATCATTTCCCCATTATCATATAATATCCCCATTATAGAAAAAATTTGTTTTTTTCAATATATTTTTTTAAACAATATTAGGAAAAGAAAAAATGAGAATGTACATTCTCATTTTTATTCATTATTCAGAAAAAAGTGATTCTATATCAATCATATCTTTTAGATGATTCAATCTTGTTTCAAGAAGTGATTTTAAAGCATCTAGTTGAGCTAAATATTTTGTTTTTTGTTCCTCTGTAATGGTTGTAAGAGTACTATATTTTTCTTTTGCTTTTTCGATATTTTGTATCACTTTTACAGTTCTTTCTTCTGAAAGATTTGCTATTTTATTTCCAAGCGTTTTTTCAAATTCTGATTTATATTTTTTTACCAATGATTCTGCTGTAAGTGCCACATTTTCTACTTTTTTCTTCACTTCCTCTTTTTTCTCTTCAAATTCCTTTTTTACTTGTGTGTTTTTTTCTTCCATATATTTCTTCAAATCTTCTTTTTTATTACCAAGATGTTTTTTCATTTCTTCAGTCTTTTTGTCTGAAGAGTTTTTTACTTCACTTTTCTTTTGTTCTTGGATATAATTCCAAGCTTTTTGCCAAGTTGCTTTATTTATCTTTTCTGCTTTATAATCTTCATCAATAACAGAATATGGATTTTCATATGTAGAAAAATTTTTGATAAAATTCTCAACATAAGCGCTATCAACTTCCTGAGAAACTTGAGAAGTTGTAGTCACACTTCCAGATTCAAAGTTTGCTTTTAAATC
>JAUCDK010000055.1:0-4183 GCA_034675265.1 Patescibacteria group bacterium | reverse complement strand
AGAAAAAAATTTAAAGTGTATAAAATCTATTTTTTAATGCTTATACTTATGAAAATAGCCATTGTTCACGATTTACTCGTAAAACTTGGAGGCGCTGAAAAAGTTATAGAAAAACTCCTAGAAATGTATCCAAAAGCTGATTTATTTACTCTCATTTATGATGAAGAAAAAGTTGGAAGTGTATTTCCAAAAGAAAAAATCAAATTTGTTCCTGGGATTACTCAAAATATCTACAAAATATTTAAAAATCAAAGACTCTGTCTGCCTTTTATGAGTAGATGAGTGGAAAGTATTGATTTAAGCGAATATGATGTAGTTATTGCTTCAAATAGTGCTTTTGTTCATGGAGCAATTACGAAACCTGAAACAAAATTTATTGTGTATTACCATACTCCCGCAAGATATATGTGGGACCGGACGAATGAATATAAAAGAGAAATTGGATGGAATAAAGGAATCAAACTTTTTGTCTTAAATTGGATGTTAAAATGATTAAGAATGTGGGATTACCAAGCCAGTCAAAGACATGATGTTACTCTGGCAAATTCAAGTAATGTAGCAAAAAGACTCAAAAAATATTACTGACTTGAATCACAAATTATCTATCCAAATGTTGATGTAGAAAGATTTAAAAAAGAAGTCCAAACAAATTTCGAACTTCCAGCAAAAAAATATTATATCATCATTTCAGCATTAACAGAATTCAAAAAAGTTGATATTTCTATCAAAGCATTTCATAGAATGAAGGATAAAAATCTTGTTATTGTTGGAACAGGAAATTACAAAGAAAGTTTAGAAAAAATTGCATGAGAAAATGTAATTTTCACTTGAGCGAAATATTGAGATGAACTCGTAGCACTCCTTCAAAATGCTTCTGGACTGATATTTTCTTGAGAAGAAGATTTTGGAATCGTTCCTATTGAAGCTTTTGGAGCTGGAAAACCAGTTTTTGCTTACAAATGATGAGGACTCGCCGAAACAATGATTGAATGAGTAACTTGAGAATTTTTTGAAGATAAAAATTGAGTTGATTTTGTAGAAAAATTTAGAATTTTTGATGAAAATATTGCAAATGGAAAATATAATGCTTGAGAAATTCAAAAAGTAGCAGAAAAATATTCACAAGATGAATTTGAAAGACAAATAAGAGAAGTTGTTGGATTATAAAAATCTATAATTATTAATTTTTAATCATATTTTATGAAATATTTACTCCAATTATTTATATTTTTACTTCCATTTCATGCCATTTTCGTAACCTATATGAAATGTAAAGCTTGAATTGATACTGATATTTTAAGATTCTGGAAAGAATTTGTGATTATATTTTTACTTTTTGTAGTAGCAGCAAAAGTACTTTGGAATAATCACTTTAAATTAGAAAAAATTTATAAAAATAATTATTTGCTTGGACTAACAACTGCATTTACTTTAACAAGTTTAGTTTATATTTATTTTCCTTATTTTCAACCAAAACTGAGTTCATATCTTGGGTTTAAATATGATATGTTTTTTCTTTTTGCTCTTATTATTTGAGTATATCTGGCAACGCTTAAAAATCATTTTGAAAGTATGCTCAAATCTGTTTTTGCAAGTATTTGAATCATGCTTGTGATATTTTTGCCTTGGTATTTGATTGGAGATATTTCTACTACGACGAATATAATTGGTTTTAGTGATAAACCTTCTACTTATGAAGCCAATAGTTGTATTTCTTTTTCACAAAATGTAACTGGTGGGCACAATAGATTTCAATGAAGTTTTGGTGATCCAATAAGATTTTCAGTATTTTTGGTAGTATTTTATTTTATTTATCTTGGTTTTGTACTCCATACAACTGTTCAAAATAAAGTTGCAAGAAATTTTTGGATTTGAGTTCCTACACTTCTCATTTTAACAGCAATATTTTTTGCGTATACAAAAACAAGTATGCTGGGATTTTTATTTGGAAGTTTAGCTTTTATCTATTTTGTAAGAAAAATAAAGTTTTGAAAAACCATTTCTAAAAAATTTATTGCCATTTCTGGTGGTACTATTTGAGTTTTACTTTTTATTATTCTTTATGTAAAAAGACATTTATTTTTACATCCTGAAGCAATTCTTGGAAGAGTAGAAAATCTTATTATGTCGATTGATATGTTTTTTTATAATCCGTTTGGATATGGTCTTTGAATTGCTTGACCTGCAAGTCAATTAGCAACCAGTTCAGATCAAGCACTTTCTGCTGGAGTAAATAAATTTCTTCCTGAAAACTGGTATGTACAAATTTTACTTGAACAATCACTGCTTGGACTTGGTATTTTCATCTGACTTTTATCAGTTATTTGAGTATATTTATATAGAATTATGAAACTAAAAAAAGATTATTTAAGTATTTGAATTTTTGTTTCTTATATCACTATACTTTTCATGGCAAACTTCACTCATATTTTTGAGGAAACAGCAACAAGTTTTATACTTTTTATGCTTATTTGAGCTTATATTGCAAAAGAAAGCAGAGATTTTAGAAAGGAAAAATAAAAATATTTTCTAACTTTTAAATTATGCAAAAACATATTTTTACACTCATTTTTATTTTGTGAAATTTTTTACATATTTCATTTCTTAAACTCAATGAAGTAATGAAAATTGCTGATAGTTTTGCTTATTTACAAATGGCTCATCATTTTAAAAATTTTTCTTTAGAATGATTTTGAAATGGTTGGTTTGGTTTTTTATATTCCCTTCCTATTGCTTTTGCTAATTTTTTTGTGCAAAACGATATGATAGCAACTTTTGTAGTAAATATTTTACTTTTCAATTTACTGGCTTGAATTTGTTATATTTTGGGGAAAACATATTTAAGTACAAAATATAATGTATTATTTCTGATTCTCATATTTTTATCACCAATATTACTCAACTATAATATCCATATTTTATCAGAAAATATTTATATTCCTCTTTTTTTAATTCTTTTTGTATGAATTTTAAAATATAGAGAAATTCCTGATTTTTCTGGAAGTGTATTTTTAGGACTTATGATTGCACTTTTGTATTATACGAGAAGTGAAGCTTTTATTTATCTTGGAAGTATTGGACTTATAATATTTTTTCTTCTGATTACAAAACGCATCAGCTTTACAAAAGCTTTTCTGAATTATACTACTGTAATCGTGTCATTTTTCATATTTATTTTACCTTATATTTTTTATCTTCATTCTTTCACTGGAGAATGGTGAATTACCAATAAATGAAGTTCAAATTTAAGACAAGCTGAACTGAGATGAGTTTCAAAAATGGATGATGATGGATTTGAGCAAGCAGTTTGAGAATTAACTCCAGATAGTAAACATTTAATTGCCGGATTTGCTGGATGATTGAAATATGATGCACCTCAAAAATGAGAAAGTTTTAAAAATTATCTTTTAGAAAATCCTACAAAAGTTTTAGAAAGAATAAAGGAAAATCAAATAAAACTTTACTCAAATAATCTTCCAAATTTGATTTTAGGAAATGCTCAGACTTTGTATAAAATAGAAGGAAGTAAAATTTTCTATCAAAATCCTCTTTTTTTAATCGTTCTTATAATTCCTGCTTTGCTATGAATTTATGGAATGATTGCACTTATTAGAAATGGAGAATGATATTTTATATGGAGTTTTGCAAGTTTTTTTGCTACTGCTGGAGTATTTTTTACTTTATTTTTTGTACTTGATAGATATTTTGTAATATTTGTACCAATATTTATATTTTTCATTGTATATTGAGTTGAAAAAGCTGGATCTGATTTAAAAAGATATTTAGAAAATATAAAATATGTTTTTGCTTCTCTGTTACTAATAGGAATTTATAGTTTATGAGTTTTGAGTTATTATAATACTTTCAAAAATGAAGATGCAAAATATGAAGTGAAAAAAATTGCTGGAGAATGGTTAAAAGAAAATGATTTTAGAACCAATTTGAGAGTAATGGAGAGATTTCCAGTAGTAACTTATTATTCCTGAGCTCGGGAAAGATGGCTTACTCCTTATACTTCAAAACTAGAAAATTTAGTGGAATATGCGAGATATCATGATGTGCATTATTTAGTAGTTGATAGTATTGATTTTTATAAATATCGCCCAGATTTGAGATTTTTATTTGATGAAAGTGAGAAAAAATATAGTGGTTTAGAGAAAGTTCAAGAATTTGAAAAAAATGG
>JAUCDK010000054.1:0-4298 GCA_034675265.1 Patescibacteria group bacterium | reverse complement strand
ATCAAACAAAACCAAAAATTTGAACAATATGATCTTTCTTTTGAAGAAGCAAGAGATTACTTAAGTTCTCAATGAGAAGAATACAAAGTTGAAATGGCAGAAGAATTATTTGCAAAATGACATAAAACTATCAGTTTTTATAAAAATATTATGCAAAATGGTGAATCAAGCTTTATTGATATGTGTTCTGGACCTCATGTTGATAATAGTAATAAAATTGACCAAAATTCATTTACATTAGAAAAAATTGCCGGAGCATATTGGAAATGAGATGCTTCAAGAAAAATGCTTACTCGTATTTACGGACTTGCATTTGATACAAAAGAAGAACTCGATGCTCATGTAAAAATGCTAGAAGAGGCAAAAAAAAGAGACCATAGAATTCTTGGGAAAAAATTAAAATTATTTACTATTTCTGATCTTGTTTGAGCATGACTTCCTCTTATTCAACCTGCTGGAATGATTATAAGAAAAGAAATTGAAAATTATTTATGGGATCTTCATAAAAGACATGGATATCATAGAGTTTGTACTCCACATCTTGCAAAAGAAGATTTATATGTAACTTCTGGACATGCTGGGCATTATTTAGAAGATATGTTTAGTGTTTGGGGAGGAACTTCAAAAGAAAAATTTTATGTAAAACCAATGAATTGTCCTCATCATATGCAAATTTTTGCTGATAACCAATTTTCTTATAGAGATATGCCTGTTAGATATTTTGAACCTGCAACTGTATATAGAGATGAAAAAACTGGACAATTATCAGGACTTACAAGAGTAAGAGCAATTACTCAAGATGATGGACATTTATTTTGTAGAGTTACTCAAATAAAAGAAGAAGTAAAACTTATTACTGATATCATAAAAGAGTTTTATACAACTATGGGACTTATTAATGATTATTGGGTTTCACTTTCTGTAAGAGATGATGAAGATAGAAGTAAATATCTTGGTTCTGATGATGTTTGGGTTCAAGCTGAATGAGCTTTAGAAGAAGCTGCTATTGCAAATAATCTTCCATACAAAAGAATGCCTGGAGAAGCAGCGTTTTACTGACCAAAACTTGATTTTATGTTTAAAGATTGTATCGGAAGAGAATGGCAACTTGCTACTATTCAATGTGATTTTAATCTTCCAGAAAGATTTAAACTTAGCTTTACAAATGAAGCTGGAGAAGAAGAAAGACCAGTAGTTATTCATAGAGCTATTTCAGGAAGTTTAGAAAGATTTATGGGAATTATTATTGAACATTTTGCTGGAGCATTTCCTTTATGGATGTCTCCAAGACAAGTAAATATTGTTCCTGTTGCAGAAAATTTTGAAGAGTATGCAAAATCTCTAAATATGAAGTTAAAAGAACTTGATATAAGAAGTGATATTGATCTTTCAAGTGATAGTTTTAATAAAAAAATTAGAAATGGGGAAACTTCAAAATATAATTATATTGTAATTATCTGAGAACAAGAAGTAGCAAATAATACTGTTTCAATAAGAAATGTAAGAACAAAAGAGCAATCAACTCTGTCTCTTGAAGAATTTATCTCAAAATTAAATACTGAAATAAAAGAAAAAAGCCTATAAAAGGCTTTTTTTATTTTACTATCATAGTAGAAAAATCTGAAGTTGCTGGAATATTTTTCAAATCACTTGTTACAAATAATTGAAAGTTTTTCCCATCATGTCAAGGATATGAAAATGATTCATATCATTTCATCTTTTTTAAATCATATTGAGTTTGAATAAAAATTCCAACCTCTTTTCCATTTAAAGCATTCATCATATATAAAACATAGATACTCTCTCATTGTTTTAATTTCTTTTCCCCTTCATATTTCATTAATTTTGATTTTTCAAATACTGGAACATCGCTGGCTATTGAAGTTTCCTCCACAATTTCTGTAATTCCGGCTTGTACTGCTGGAGAAAGTGCGGCTAAAGTAGTTCAAAGAGTAAGAGTTGCTAAAGTATTTCGAAACGATTTCATATAGAATAAAAATAAATAATAAATCAGTTTCATTTATATCTATTTATAAAAGATTGTCAATAGTTTTTAAATTGAGAGAAAAAATAAAACAAAATTTGAAAATACATTATTTTGAGTATGATGTGTAGGATTTTAGATGATAATTGTGAAGTTATGAAAAATTTATTGAAAATTGGAAGAGTAAGTTGGATACATTTTGAAAACCCTAAAAAGCAGGAACTCCTTGAAATTGGTGAAACCTACGATTTGCATGAAATTATCTTAGACGATATCGTTGAATATTGAGTACAAGATAAAATAGATACTTATGACAATCATATATTCATGGTTTTTCATTTTCCTAAATATGATACTGTAAGCAAAAGATATATTTCAAATGAGTTTAGTATTATTCTTGGAAAAAATTTCATCATCACTATAACAAGCCAAAAAACAAATCATATCGAAAAAATCAGAGAAGAATATCTTGAAGAAACAAAAGATTTAGAAGATCCAGAAAAATATAAAATTTCTCCTTATTATATTTTGTATAAAGTTTTAGATGTAATGTATGATAAAACTTTAAAAATCCTTACAAAAAACACAAAAGATATTATGCTTTTAGAAGAAGAAATTTTCTCTAATGAATGACTCAGCAAAAAACTTCTTGAAGAACTTATGGTAAAAAGAAGAAATTTAGTATTTTTAAAACATGTGTTTATTCCTCAAGCAGAATTAATTGCAGAATTACAAAAAACAATTGAAAAATTTTATGACTGACAACTTGATCTTTATTTTGAAGATTTGCTCTATAAACTTGATAAAATCGAAAACCAAATAAATATTCTTACAAAAAATATATCTTCTTTAAGTGATATTTATAACTCACTTATGAATATAAAACTAAATTCATTAATTGGGACACTAACTGTGTTTACTCTTATCATATGAAGTATGACGCTTATTGCCTGAATTTACTGAATGAATATAGCTCTTCCTATGGCAGAGTCTCCAAGTGCTTTTTTAGTAATTTCAGGACTTATGATTTCCCTTTCAGTAGTATTATTTTGGTTCTTTAAGAAAAAATGATGGTTTCATTAAAAAAAATCTTTTCATAATGAAAAGATTTTTTTTATTATTTAAATAATTTAATAGGTGCTGTTTGAATTCTTGAATCGTATTTTATAATAAATGGTTCCCTATATTCTCAAGAGTCTATACAAGAAGAATTATTATTTTTATCACATCAATTACCTCATCTTCTGATATAGTTTAAATCGTATACCATCGCTTTATCAAAATCATCTGTTTTTACTCATCATGGAAGAATATATTTCCCTCAAGCAAGTATAGCTCATCCAATTGTATTTCTAGTAAACACACTTCCATTTAAAATAAGTTGTTTATTTAAATTGGCAGTTCTTGTTGATGAATCTTCACTATAAACTTTTCAAGAATTATCTGTACTTATAAGTGCTCCATCAGAATAAATAATTGCATTTATTTGAGTAACATTTGGTTTAATATAAATATTTCATTGTAAAGTGTAATCTGTGTTAATATCATAATTATCCTTTAATACAATAATTCAAAGCAATGTATTTTGAGTAAGATTTCATCAAATAATCACATTTCCATTTGTAACTACTAAGGTTTCATATTTTCCATAATCAGCATCTGGAAGAGTAATATCTCCGTCTATATATTTTACTTTGTCATTAATAGTATTGCTTTTCATACTTTTTATATGATTGTATGCATTTTTTCTTATTTCTGTTCTTTGTTCTGAATTATATAAATTTGAAATATTTGCTTGTTGTCAGGTAAATTCTGATTTTCCAGTTCATTGAATTCCTCAAATTACTCTTACTCATAAAAATTCACTTCATGCTGTTTTTATTGGAGAAATATCTGTTGCACCATCTCCCTCAGAAAGATAATATTTTACTGATTGTCCTCATAGTTGATATGAAATAATTGGTTGATCTATTTGTAATCATGGAGTTTGATTGAGAGTTTTTGTAGAAGAAGTTGTATTTATTCTACTGTTAAATAATGCCCCTGATGTATTATTAAGAGTTGTTGTATCTACTTTCTTTGCTTGAATTTCAATATTATCTCCTAATACCGAAATTTTACTTGTAAAATCTTGAAGAGAATAATTACTGCTATTTAAAACTACATTTGATTTTGCAATAGGAACTAATTTATAATCATTAGTTGTTCATAATGTAGTGGTTCCATTCCATGTTCATTTATTATCTTTTACTGATATAGTTCAAACAAAAGGTTTTTTAAATGAATATTGAACGTTATTTAAAACAAATGGTAC
>JAUCDK010000053.1:0-4404 GCA_034675265.1 Patescibacteria group bacterium | reverse complement strand
ATTTTAAATGTATTTAAGTTTCCTTCAATTTGAACTTCTCCTGGAACATTCACAAGTATTAAAACTCAAAGTCTTTGTACAACTGCAACTTGCGCTCAAGCAGGTGCTCCAGGTGAGAAAAATACTGCTGCATAATGTCATCCTGGTTCTGCATTTTGAGGAACTTTTACACTAAAATATACTTCTCTTGATTCTTTTGGTGCAAGAGTAATATTTTCATCTTCAATAGTAATCCAATTACTTAAAGAATATTCTGGATTTGTTTGGTTTTCAGGTTTTACAAATTGAGGCGTACCTGTATCATCTCAAGCAATAAAATCTTCTTTTGAACTATAAAGAGTAATAGGAGTATCTCAAGTATTTGTTACTTTAATTTTTTCTTTTGTAGATGCAGAAGATGTAATATCAAATTCAAATTTTAGAGGACTGATAGAAAGGGAAGCAAATGTAAAGTTTGGTGAAAAAAGTAAGCTTATGAACGCAAAGATAAAAAGTATTTTTTTCATAAAATATAATTAAAATAATATTATGCTTTAAATATAATAAAAACCTAAAAAAAAGCAATAAAAAAACTTGTGGAAATCCACAAGTTTTTTAAAAAATTAGTTCCTGAGAAATTAGAAATTTCCAGTAACAGTAAATGTATGAACTACTGAGTAATCTCCAGAAGGAGTAAGTGTATCAATAGAAGCATTTGCTTGAACTGTTACTTGAGCATCTTTAGTAGGATTATCTACTGTTAAAATACTAGCGTCAGCAAGATTTTCAACTGTTGCATTTGCAATACTTGGAATAGCACCACCATCAGCTACATTGTTAGAAACAGTAAGGTTATACCCTTGAGTTCCAGCAACTACAGTATTTACATATTCAATTAAATCTCCTTGAGTAGAAGCAAGTCATCCTGTGTTAGAACTTACAGTTACATTTGCTCCATCAGTAGCATTTGTAGATAATTTTACATCAAGAGAACCAGTACTTACAATACTTGAATCAAGTACTCATAAATCTAAACTCCCAGCTGAAATATCTAAAGATAAAGTTGGAAGAACTTGAGCAGTTACAGTAAGATTTAAACTTCCAGTAACACTAGCTCCAGAATAACTTGTCCCCCCAGTAGCACCAGTAAGACTTAAACTTGTATCTGTTCCAGTTAAACTTAAACTCGATGCAAATACACTGTTCATTGCTGTAAGAGTCAAGATTGATGCTCCAGCAACTAATTTTTTCAAACTCGTTTTCATACGATGAAAAAGTAAAAAAAATAAAAATAATTAACTCGCGAGTCTTTTTCAAGACAATCTTAATTATCAGTATTTTTATGAAATGTCAATATTTTTTTATAAGAAAATAAAAATTTACTTTTTCAAAAAAAAACATAAAGTACACACATTAAAAATAAAATACTATATGCAAGAAATAATACAGAAATATAATATCAAGGCTAAAAAATCTCTTTGACAAAATTTTTTAATGGATGAAAAAATTTTAAATGAAATAACAGAAATTACTTCAATAGAAAATCAAAATATTATTGAAGTATGACCATGATTTTGAGCTTTAACCACAAGAATATTAGATTATAAACCTCAAAGTTTAACATTGGTTGAGCTTGATAGGGATATGATAGAAATCTTGGAACATAGAATTCAAAATCAAGATATTCAAACACAAAAAACTTCATTTCAAATTATCAATCAAGATATTTTAAAATATATTCCATCGCAAGAAAACTATAAAGTTATAGCAAATATTCCATATTATATAACTTCACCTATATTACAGCATTTTTTATATCAAGTAGATAATTGACCAATTGAAATGATTATTTTGATGCAAAAAGAAGTTTGAGATAGAATTACTTCAAAAAAATCTTCAGTATTATCACTTCTTGTACAAAAAAAGTGTACAGTTTCTCAAAAAATTTTTGTTCCATCAAAAGCTTTTTCTCCGGCTCCTAAAGTCGATTCAGCAGTTTTATTTTTTGAGAAGCATAATCAGTTTCGTGATGTGGAAGATAAAGATTTTTTAGCTTTCATAAAGGCAGCCTTTTCTAATCCAAGAAAAAAAGTAATAAATAATCTATCAAGTTCTTGATATGAAAAGATTACAATCAGTAATCTTTTGGGGAAATTATGACATACAGAGAACACTAGGGCAGAAGATATTCAAATAGAGGATTATATGTTTTTGATAAAAAGTATATAAAAATCCTTGACATTTTTTAAAAATAGTTATAAGATAATAACAATTTATTTTTTAATATTATTTTTATGTGAGTGAATAGTTCAAATGAGTATAAAAAACTTTGAAATGCCAAAGGATTTCCCAAAAGTATTTCTCGTGCTAAAATGATAACTGCAGCTGCAGCAGCCGCAGTTATTTCTTCTTGAGCTCAATCGAAAGAAATCTCTATAGATTTACCAGAACAAGTTTTAGATAAAGTTCATCAAATCCAAACACAACCTTCTGGATCACAGATGAGATTATGAACTATTAATGGAGGATATAGATTAGAAAAATCTGCAAGTGGAGTAAGAATTTATCAATGAGATACTTTTTTATGAACTATGTGAGATGGAAAAATCGAAGCAACTCCAAAAATTTCAAAAGAATCAAATAAACAAGCTGCTCCTAAACTTAAATTTGCTCCAGGTCCAAATGGTATGGGGGTATATTGAGCGACTTCATGAGGAACTCAATTTTCTGCAAATATGTGAAAATATTCGCAATATTGAGTAACAGCTGATTTATGAGTAGCTTGAGAATTATCAAAAAATTCAGCACTCGCACTTAATGTTGAGGCTTGACCAAAATTACAAAGATTATTAACTACATTATGATTTAGTTTTGAAAATGGGGTATTAATGTTTTCTGCTGAACATTTATGAGTAAAAAATAAATTTCAATTTTCAAGTGGGGAAGTAGAAAAAATGGTAAGACAAAATAGCGTTTGAACTACATTAAAATTATATTTTACAGATGAAATTTTAAAATCATTAGAAGTTTCTGGATATATTACTAAAGCTCAATCTTATCAATTAGCTAATAAAGAATATTCAATAAATAACGATACTATTTTTGCTATTTATGATAACTTTAGAAATATTGCAGGATGAGAAAAAAGATGAGTACAAACAAAATTTAATTTTGATGTATCAAGAAATTGACAACTTACTTTATGAGTAAATTATGAATCACTTACCTATGATATGAAATATTCTTCATCTCAAAAACATGCTCAACTTGGTTGAAGTGTTGGATATTCACATAACTTTTGAGCAGGATTAAAATGAGATATTAATTTAAGAACAGGAGTTTCTTCTACAGATATTGAAGCTGGGATTTCTAAAACTTTTCAAGATGGTTCAAGATTTTGAGTAGTAGTTCGTCAAACTCAAGGAAAAAATTGAGGACAAAATGATTCATATGTATGAGTACAATATAGTATTCCTTTTGGATGAAAAACGACAGCATCAAGTCCAATTAATTTAAATAATGTCCCAAGAGCCAATTCGCTCAGAGATGAATATAATCAAAAAGACTCTTATGCACCATCAAGAGCTGAAGTTTCTCGTTTAGTACAAGATGTTATTTCACAAAATAAATCATTTAAAAGTTCGACTACTCTTCATTTAGTTGATCAAAAAAGTGTGAGAATTTTAGAAATAGACAAAACAAAAATTCCAGATGGAGTATCTCTTTTAAATGAACAATGAGACCTTACTATTAATTATAAAATTGCATCAATCAATAGTATTTTAAAAAATGGGTCTTCTTTTTCTAACACATGAGAATTTCAAGTAGTTTGAGAAGCATTTGTTATAAGATCAAGAAATTTTAAAGAACCAGCAAAAGGAACTACAGATATTTATAATATCAATCTTGCAAAAGTATGAGGTTGACAAGTAAATGTTACTATTGATGTAAGATCAGGATCTATTATTATTTCAAAAGTAGTGGTAGAGGATGTAAATGCAATTGATAAAACAGGATTAAATACTCTTATTTCACAAGCTGAAGCAAAAACAGAAGCTACATATACTCCTACAAGTTGGGCAGCATTTTTCACGGTTTTAAAAACAGCTATTACATTGAGAGATAATGTTTCTGCAACACAAACACAAGTAGATGAAACAATTGTAAAATTACAAAAAGCAATCGATAATTTAACAGAGAAAGCAAATTTTTCTGCTTTGACTACAAAACTACAAGAAGCACAACAATTATATAATACTTGATCTGGGAAATATACTCAAGAATCATTAACAAAATTATCACAAGCAATTACCTCAGCTCAAACTACATGAGCAAATTTAAATGCTACTCAAACAGAAGTTGATAATGCAGTTGTATTATTAACTACAGCAATACAAGGAATTCAATTATTAAACAAAGCACCGA
>JAUCDK010000052.1:0-4501 GCA_034675265.1 Patescibacteria group bacterium | reverse complement strand
TTAAAGCTTTAGCTCCATCTCAAATTCAAGGAATAAAAGCAATTCAAGCAAATGCAATATCAGTTTTAGTTCAGTTTTCCCGTTGGTAGCTAAAATCTCTTACATCAGCAACTTGTCAATAATAAGGAACAAATCAAGTAAGTATTTGTCATGTAGTTGACCATCAATTCCCATTTTCATTATAATCTCATAATGTTGCTCACGCTATGAGTTGCTTAGTTTCTCAATTTGGGTCACTAAACATGACAGGATTATTACTTACATAAGCATAAAGATTTACATCATCAATTTGCCCAATAGGATCTCTAGAAATAAATCTTCACAAATCACTTGAATAATATCTTGCCCTATTGTAATACAATCATATCTCAAAGTCAAACTCTCTTCCAGTAAAGAGCCTTGCATTTCAAATATTACTTCAACTTAAAGTAAAATTTCAAAAACTATCATATTCATATTCGCTCACAATATTTCAAGAAACATCACTAATCCCAATAATACTTCCAAGATGATTTTTATGAAAATAATAAGTATTGGTAATGAGTTCATTTCCACCATTACTTAAATCTTCACATCTCGTAACAATATTACTCCAACCATACTCCAGAAAACTTGCAGAATACGTTAAAATTCTTGCATTACAAAAATTTAATTCTCATAATTCCTTAAAAGATAAATCACTTTCATCTTGAACCACTCCAAGAACATTATCAATTCCAAGTCAGTTTACATAATGTTTTGTAAAACTATTTTCTCAAATAAAAGTAGTTTCACTTACAATATTTTTATCAGCATAAAGATAAGATGTAGTTTCAGAATTTGTTTTCTTTTCATATCTTCTTCATAAAACATCATAAGCAAATTCAGCAATGATTCAAGGTGCATTTTCTACTCTAATAAGTCTATTTTTGTAATCATAAGAAAATATTTTTTCTCAATCTGAAATAAGATTTCCATTATTATCATAAGTAAAGTTTACATTCAAACTTCAACTTAAACTCGTATATTGATTTAAAATATTTACCTCATATTCATTCTCTGAAATATCACTCATTCTGTTTCAAGCCTTATCAAATCCAAAAGTTTCCAGTAAAGTTCAAGACAAAGTTTCATGTACTTGAGTCAATCTAGAAAAATCATCAAAAGAATAGTTTTTCAAACTATCACTCACAATATTTGAAATATCATCATAAGAGTAAGAATAATTTTTGATTCCATTATTTAAACTTGAAACTCTGTTTAAAATATCAAAAGTTTGAGAAACAACTTTTCAATTCCCATAACTCAAACTATCATTTAAAACTCAAGTATAGCTATAATTTGCAAAAGTACTTCCACTAAAACTAATATCTAAAACTCTACTGAGATCATCGTAAGTATAACTTGTAGTTTTTCCACTTGGAGGAGTAACACTTAACAGATTATTATTGTCATCATAAGTATATGAAACGATACTTCCAGATTGAGTTTCACTTATGAGTCTATTTAAACTATCATATTCAAATTCAAGTTTATGATTATTCGAATCATTTGCTTCAATAATTCTTCCTAAACTATCATAAGTATAACTTTCAGAAGTTACTCATCAAACTCAATTTAAAGGCACAATAGTTTTAGAACTAATTCTATTGAGAATATCATAAACATAATTCACGATAGTTCCATTTGGATCAGTTTGAGAAATGATATTTCAAGCTTTATCGTAAGAATAATTTATTTCTTTATTATCAGCATATTTTGTTGTAATAAGTTGATTTAAATTATTATAGATATAGTTGGTAGTATTTCATTCTCAATCGGTGATAGAGGTCATATTTCCTCTTTCATCATAAGTATAAGTAGTGATAATATTTCCAGAAGGAGAAACTTTTGTTTTACTTAAAATATTTCCAAGATAATCATAATTCAGTTCAGTAATATTTCACTGTTCATCGGTTATACTTGTGATTTGATTTAAATTGTTATATGTATAATATTTAGATTTATTTAAATTATTTGTTTCAGTTATGACTCTGTTGTCATTGTCATAAGTATAATTGGTTGTAGTTATTTTTCCATGGTTTTGCTCAACACTTTTAGAGATAATATTATTGTTTTTATCGTAAGTGTTTACGATTTTATTTCCAAGAGAATCTTTAGTTTCTATTAAGCGATTAAATGTATCGTATTCAAAAGTAGTTGTCTTCCAGAGAGCATCTATTTGGGAAATGAGATTTCCATTTTGATCGTAATCTGAATGAATAACCGTATTTAAAGAGTTATTTGCTGGATCTTTGTAAGATCTTTCTTGTATTATTTTTCCAACTCCGTTATAGGCAAACTCTTTTTTTGAGAGAAGAATATTTCAAGAATTATATTTTTCTTCTTTGGCAATAGAATTATCTTTGTTGTATGAAAAAGTTGTATAACTTCCATCAAGTGTTGATTTTTTTGTTAATCTATCAAATAAATCATATTGATAATGCTCAATATTTGCTACAGGAAATAATTTTTTAACTATATTTCCATTACTATCATACAGATAATTTGTTATAATATCTTTCGAGCTATCATTTGAATCTACAATAATTCTTTCTTGAATAACTTTTCAAAAATTATTGTAGGTATATTTTATTTTTGCTCCACTTCCAGTTTGTTTTTCTGTGATATTTCCATTATTATCATATTTTATATGTGTAATAACTTGTTTTCAAGTATCATAGTTAGAAATGATTTGAGTAGGATTATCTAAAATATCATATACTGTTTGAATTTGTTTTACTCATCAAGTAAAATAATGACTTTCAGTGGTAATATTATTATTTTCATCATAGAGAAAACTTTTTACAATTCATTCGCTCGTAATTCCTGTTCCAGTTTGATGAAAATCATTTATTTCAAAAGTAGTTGTATTTCATCTTCCGTCAGTTTTACTCGTGAGAATCCCATAATCATTATAAGTAAATTGATTTAAAATAGCAGTTGTCCCAGTTCCATTTTTACTTTCAATAAGCATTCCAGAAGAATAAGTGAAATAGATTTTATTTCATCTTGCATCTGTTGATTCTATCAATTGTCCAAGAGAATCATAGGCAAAAGTGCTTGAAATAGAATAGGGAATAAGAGCGCTTGTTTTTATATTTGAGGTTTCTTTTCAAATTAAATTTCCATTTGTATCGTATGTGTTTTCAATAACTACTCAACTTGGAAGTGTTTGAGTAAGAAGTTGATTTTTTGGATTATAAGTATAACTAGTAACAATATCAGAAGTATTATTATCATGAGCAGACATATTTGTTTTTTGTCTTTTTTCTATAATATTTCATTTATTATCATACACATATTTTACTCCGTTTCCAAGAGGTTTTATTTCTGAAGTTAAATATCACTCAGAGTTATAAGTATAATTATAAATAATATCTTCAGGCATATTTTTATAAATAGTCTGAATATTATTTCAAGAATTATCATAAATATATTCTGTAATATTTCAAACTCTGTCAGTAACTGTATTTTTTATGACTTGATTTCCAAAAAGGGTATAATTATAAGAAATAGTTCCTGTTCCATATATTTGAGAGGCAACTCTTTTATTGGTGTCATATGTATTGGTTACATAATTTTGTTCTTTCGAATCGATGAGTTTTGTGATATTATGATTATTATCGTATTCAAAAGAAATAGTTTTGGTGTTTTCATTATTATTGAGAGTAATTTTTTGTATATCATAGAGACTTCAAGAATTACTATTTCCATCATAATATACTATTTCAACAGAATTATTATGAAAATCTTTTACTTCTGTAAGTCTATTATTTTCATATGTATAATCAATATTTCTTCCAAGTGTATCTGTTACTTGAGAAAGAAGATTATTACTATCATAGCTAAAATTAAGTTCATTTTCATAAATATCTTGTATCTGAGAAAGTTTCAGTGAACTATTAAAATATTCTTTTTTTCAAGAATCATAATGTATTTCAAAGAGTCATCCAGAATATACAAGATTTGATTTTATTCAGAGATTATAATCATAGGTATTTGAGCTATTTTTGAGAAAACGAAAGACTCAAAGTTTTCAATTATAATAGAGTATATTTCCATTATTTTCTTCGATTAAGTATTTGTTATAATTATGGTCCCAATTGATTCAAACTGGTCAATTGTAATAGGTTTGATTTTTATAATTGAGAGTAAAGTCATAAGGAATTTTTTCTCAAGGAATACTTAAAAATGTGTTTTCATAATCAAACTCTCAAGTCGCAAGATTTACAGGATCTCATTTATTTCCTAAATCTGCTTGAGAAGTGGTAGTATTGGTTTGTTTTAAATTTTCATTTACATTACAAGCATTGGTAGATTTATCAAAAAGACTGTATATTTTATTTTGGTCTACAAAAAGGGGATTATATGTGTAGATTGGAGAATTTGTTGAGGTTGAGTTGTTTCAAAAAAAATTTGCAATTTCTTCAGAATTTAAAGCTCTATTATAGATAGATACCTCATCTATTAATCAATTAAG
>JAUCDK010000051.1:0-4787 GCA_034675265.1 Patescibacteria group bacterium | reverse complement strand
CCTTTTTGAAAAATTAATCTTTATTTATATTCAACAGAATTTTTATTTATTGTTGTTAGTTTTTTACTCAGTGTAAATTTTATAAATATTCTCAGACCAATGCCTATTTGATGGGATGATTTATGAGTATATATGAATTATCCAAATCTTATTGCAAGTGCTTGAGATCTTCTGAATTTGTGAGGAATGTATGCTTGGCAAGTTTTTACATGAATTGGATTTATGTTTTCGGCTTCTACACAAGCGTTTTTCTTAAATAATTTTTGATGAATTTTATCATTATTGGTTATTGTTTTATCGTTGAGTGAATTATTAAAATCAAGTAAAAAAACATTTATTAATATTCCTCTTTTACTAGGAACTATATTTTTATCAATGCCAATGGTTATTTTTCAACTTGCAAAAGATATGAAATTAGATCCAGGGTTGTTTTTTGTATCATCAATTGTTATATATATGACACTTTATATTTTCATAAAATATATTGGTTATAAAAAAGAAACTCAATGAGAACATTTTAAAATAGTTTCTGAAACTGTTGGAAATCAAAATACTGTAGAAGTTGTCTTTAATAAACAAACAAAACATTGATTCACATCGTATTTTACTTCATTTACCCATATTGGAGAAGATATATTTGATAAGAAAAATTATCTTGTGTATATTTTTGTTATTTGATTGTTAGCTTGATTTGCTTTTTCAATAAAATTTACATCACTTTTACTTATTTCAGCATTTATTTGAGTAGTTTTTTATGCAAAATTATGAGTAGCATGATTTTTAGCATACATAGCATTTTATATTGCAATATTCACAAAAGCAAAACTTTGGGCGATGATGAATATTGTGGTTCCAACAGAAGCTTCTTTTGTAAATAATGTTTTTGTAGTATGAGCTTGAATAGGTGTTTTATTTTTAGCGTATGCTATTAATAAATATTCTTTTGTTGCATTTAAAAAGCTTACTATTTTATTTTGTTTATTTATCTCTGGAGTTGTTATTTGAGTATCTCCATGGTTGGTAAAAAATATTATATCAACTGGTAGTCTAAGCGTTTCTAGTTTGCTAAATGGAAAAGCTGATAATTTATCAATAGATTATACAAAAATATATTCTCAAGAAGAATTAGATAAAATCAATGCAACAAATGCAAAAACTTCTATGACAGAATCATGAACATCAACAGATGAAGATTTATGAAGATATTTATGATATGAAAAATGAATTAATAATTATTTGAAACTTCCATACAATTTGACGATGCAAGTAAATCAAAAAGGAGAATATACAGATATTACTTTCTTATACCTTGCGCTTATTCCAGTAATTTTATTTTTAGGATATAAATCATGAATTTTTGCAATTGGAACATTTTTATATTTACTGATTCCACTTTCACTATTTTTCCCATTTTTTAATAATTATTTTACTGAATTTGCAGCGAAATTTGAACTTCCATTTGGATATATAATTATTTTTGCTTTTTTCTTAATTCCGACTTTGTATTTACTTTATACATTGAATAAAGAAAAATTTTCTCAACTTTTTAGACTCAATTTAATTTTTGGAATGTTTTATATTTTCTTATGGACTATTTCGGCATTTTGAATTGTATGGTATGGAATTGCTATGTATTACAGTTTATTATTTATGTTATGAATTGGAATATATTATATTTCAAGTTATAGTGAAAATGAAGATTCTAAAAATATTTTCTTTAAATTTTTCTGAAGTATTGTTGTGCTATTAATTGTAAGTGTTTATTTTTTCCAATCGAGTTTTCCTCATGGATTTATAAATCTAAAACAAGCAAGTTATGCACAATTTAAGGCTGGAGAATATAATAATTATATTGCTATATTTGAAGCACAACCAACATATTATAATATTTTGGTTGAATTAAATATTAAAAAAGATAAACATCAAGAATTACAAGAAAATATTCTTTCTCATACAAATAATCAAAAATTAAAAGATATTATTGTAAATAATAAGATTGATAATTTATTATCTCTCAATCAAGCATTAACAGAATTATCAAATATAGAAAATACAAATCATCAAGCTGATATTTCTCTGGTAAAAAAAGAAGCAAAAAATCTTAGAACTCAGTTATATAAAAATGTCTTGTATCCAAAAAATGAATTTAAAAATACCGCATGAATTTATAGAATTGGAACTTTTTTAAGATATTTTATCACAGATAATTACAAGAGATTATATGAAGATAGTTTAGTATTCAGTTTTGATAAATATTTTTATGATGATGAAAATATCGACCTTTGAATTGAAAGAATGAAAAAAGTTTGATTAGAATATTTCTTAGTTGATTTAAATGCAGCAACCATTGATAAAGATCCTGCAAGAAATCTTACAAAAAGATATGAATCATTATTACAAACTTTTACATCTGATAAGTTAGAACTCATTCATACTGATAGTACATGTTTAAAATTAGGATTAGAAGAATATAATAAATCTCAAAAAACTCCAGAAGATTATCAAAAATATTTAACTTTTGCTTGAGTAAATTATGAAAGTTATACTGAAAGTTGAGAATCAATAAATAGATGAATTAAACAATTAGAATGTTATAATAGAATTTTGGATTTACTTCACGATGAAAATGCTATTAATGAAACAAACTACTCATATTTACTTCCAATCAAAAATTTTCTTGCAAATAATCAAATGGCAAGTCAAGATGAATTACTGAATTTTTTTAGAAATTATGTAGGTCATGGATGGATGGTACTTTTCAGAATTAAATAAATAAAAAAAACTGTGAATTTCACAGTTTTTTTATTTATTTTTAATGATTTTATCAATAAGTCCATATTTTAAAGCTTGTTCTGGAGTCATAAAATTATCTCTATCACAATCTTTTTCAACCGTTTTGATATCTTTTCCAGTATGATGTGCTAAAATTCAATACAATCTATCTCAAGTTCTAATAATATGTTCTGCAGCAAGTTTTATATCTGTTGCTTGTCCTTCAGCTCATCCAAGAGGTTGATGAATCATAATTTCACTATTTGGAAGAGAGTATCTTTTTCCTTTTGATCCTCAAGCAAGAATAATACTTCACATAGATGCAGCAAGTCATACACAAACAGTAATAATATCACATTGCACATATTGCATAACATCATAAATAGCAAGTCCAGCAGTTACATGTCATCCAGGAGAATTTACATAAATAGTAATTGGAGCTTTTGGGTCTTGTTTTTCTAAAAATAATAATTGAGCAATTACTGTATTTGCAAGATGAGAATCAATAGCATCACCAAGAAATATAATTCTATCTTCCAGTAATCTTGAATAAATATCATATGCTCTTTCTCCACCAGGAACTTTATCAATTACCGTTGGAATTAAAGTGTTAGTAATCATTGTTTTGCTTTGAGAAGTTACTCAAGTTCATTTCTTTTTTGAACTGATTTGTGTCATATATAAATATGTAAAAAAATAAACTAAAACCAATTATATAGAAAAATTCAAAACATCAAAAAATATTTTTGCTTTGATAAAAATAATATGATACAATATACACATATTTACAAAAATAAATACAAAAAATATGTCCAATCAAAATTTATTTAAAAATCAAAATCTTTGAGTGAATCTCGATTTTAATGAATTAAAAGATGAGTTAATTACTCTTTTTAAGTCACCAAATCCACTTCATATTTATATGAATTCTCAAAATATCAAAGATAAATTTTCTTGATTACTTTCAGCGTTAACATTAAAATTAAAAGAATGATTTAAACTTGATTCAGAAAATCAAGGAACTTTTATCATGACTCTTTATAAACAAGCAAATTATGATAAAGTTTGGCTTGAAGTGACAGAAAACTATTTAAGAGATAGTAAGAATTTTGATGTACTGAATTATATTTATTTTGTGAAAATTTTAAATAAAGAAAAACAATATTTAGCAAAATGACTTCTAAAATTATATAAAAAAAATTCTCAAGAGGAAATTACTAAATTTTTACAAAAATATAATGCAAAAATTTCTTTTTGATTTGTAAAAAATATTTTTGATACTTTTCAAATTTGAGAAATGAAATTTGATATAAATTTGAGAGAAGATTTTATTGAACATTTTATTGAAAAAATTTATTTACAATTACCTGAAGAGAAAAGAGATGTTTTTATTGATAATTTTATTTTAAAAATAGATAAAAACACTTCTGACTTTTCAGATATTTCAAAAATTATTTCAAAAATTATTCATTCATATACTTCAAATGATAAATATAGTGAAATTTTAGAAATTGTTTCAATAGAATATTTTCATGATGTAAAAGTTTGTGTTGATGATTTGATTGCAAAATATGGAAGTATGAGATCAAGTTTTTATATACAAATAAATCAAGTCGTAAGTGTTTTAAATCAAACTGATAGATCAACTTTTTGGAAATACATAAAAAGAGAAATGATTGATAGATATTATCCTGAAGTAAAAAATATTTTTTACGAATCTTCAAGTAATATTTTTCTTGATAAACAAACATTTTCTCTTTTATCAGGAGAAATTAAAGTTGTGCCATCAATTAGCCCAGAGTCTGAATATATAAAAGAAGAATATAAACAAATTAATGATTTAAAAGAAATTATTTTAGAACTGAGTGATAATATTTTTAGTTTTTTTCTTTTGCCAATTATTTATTATACGATTAGTGAAAAACTTTCTTTAAGAAAAAAAGATTTACATAAGATGAAATATTTACTCTTATTTATTTTCTCAAATAATTATAGTGAATACAAAAAAATCTATA
>JAUCDK010000050.1:0-4995 GCA_034675265.1 Patescibacteria group bacterium | reverse complement strand
GAATTATATAAATTTGAAATATTTGCTTGTTGTCAGGTAAATTCTGATTTTCCAGCTCATTGAATTCCTCAAATTACTCTTACTCATAAAAATTCACTTCCTTCTGTCACAATAGGAGATACATCTGCTGCTCCATCAGCTTCTGAAAGATAATATTTTACTGGTTGTCCTCATAATGTATAACTTACTATTGGTAAGTTAATTTGAAGTGATGGTTTTTGATTTAATACTGTTGCTGTAGCGCTTGTATTAATTCTTGCAAAAAATTCAGTTCCTGTTTTTGATGTTAATGTTGATCCACTTACTGATTTTGATTGAATTTCAAGTCAATCTCCATTTGGCTCTATTTCTGAAGCAAAATTATTCAATGTATATTGTGTTAATCAAGAAAGATCTAAAGATGATTTTTTATTTAATCCTAATCTATATCTATTTTCAGTTCCTAAAGATGTTACACCATCCCAACTATCAGATCCATAATTCCAAGTTTGAATAAATCAAACAAAAGGTTTTTTAAATGAATATTGAACGTTATTTAAAACAAATGGTACACCTCAAGCTTGAAATGATATTTTTCCTTTTCATTCAAATGGTGTTTTTGATGTTACTGGTATTTCAACTAACACTCCATTTGGATTTACACTCGTTACATCTTGTGAATGATTGATTGCTAAGGCTTTTCCTGTTTTTGCTACTAAATCTGATGGAAGATTACTGCTATCTTCAAATCAGCTAAACTTTCCTGCATTTCACCATCATACTATGGCTCTATTTTGGTTTGTTGCTCCTGATACTAACACTTGGATTTTGTTGGTATCTGAATTATTTGCATAGGCATTATTTGTTTGTGTAGTTGGTGTTGAGAGTCCCATTGTTATAGTTTTTGTTTCAGTTGCTCATCCTGGTTGTGGAGCACTTGCTGGACATGATCCATTACAACTCGGTGCTGATCTTCATACTTCTACTCCATCTGAATAAGTAATTTCTGTTGTACATGACCAACTTGCTGTTGCTGAATTTGGTATCCATGATAAATTTTGTTGACAGTTAATACTTCCATTTGCATTCCATCATCCTGTTATTGCACATGTTGACCAATTTTCGCTCCATGATGCTATATAACTACAACTTTCTCCACTAGTCGAACTTGCGCTTGATATTACAGGTGCTGGAGGTGTTGGTTCTCCTCATCCTCCAGAAGAAGAATCAGGTGATGGTGCACTAGGACTTCCTCATCCTCCTCAAATATACACTCTAGCTAAATCTGCATTTCAACATCCAACAATAACATAATCTCAATCTATTCTTGCTAAATTATTATATCTTGGATCTGAAGAATCAAGAGGTTGCCCATCCCATCCTCATGCTCAAGAAATTACTGTATTTACAACTTGTCTTAATTCTTCTATACTTGTTCAACCACCATTAATATAGTTTACTGTTGCTTGTCAAACAATGTTTCATAATATATCATGTCTCCATTCATCATGAGCTCCTATATTTTCGTATTGTGCGGCATAGGTATTGAGTGTAAAACAACTCAACATCAATGCAATTATAAATATTATTTTTTTCATAATTTGATTATTAATAATTAAATTTTATTTATATAAGTTTATATATTTGTTTAAATGTGTTTTAAAATCTTCTGTAGAAATTACTTTCGTATAAGGTCAATTATCTTTTGCAAAATCCCTCATAAACACAATGTAATAATTTTTATTTTTTCCATCTGAGAGTAATATATCTAATTTTTTCATACTTTCTGTGACATTTCACATCATGGCATACGTTCTTGATAAATCATAAATCCCATCTTTGTACATAATTTCTTGCTCATCTTTCATCAAAATCATATCTTTTGATGTTGCATCTACTTGTTTTTTAAAATAATCAATAGCAGTAGCAAAATCATCTTGGATGTAAGATATAATTCATAAGTATTTATAAGCACTTGACGAATTCGGGTAAAGATTAATTACTTTTTTTAATGGAGTAATAGCTTTTTTTATGTTTTCTTCTCATCATAAATATATGTATCCTATTCATTGATTGAGATAATTATATGGATAGCTTTTATTTGCTTCTATTCATTTTTGAGCAAATTCTAATGCTTTTTCTACCCCATCTTTTTTTGTAAGATAAATACTTCAAAGATTAAAATACATTTCTGCTTTGACAAAACTATCTTTACTCAATCCTAAAATATTTGTAAAATATTTTTCTGCTCCATCATAATTTTTCATACGGAATTCATATCTTCCTCTATTAATAAGATTTCAAATAAATGATATTCCTAATTCTTCTGATTGAAGATAATATGTGTTTGCTTTTGCCATATCTCACATTAAATCATACACATGTCCGATTTGATTTAAAAGCATAGCACGAATTTTTTTATTTTTTTCAATATTTGGTGCCAGTTTAAGAGCTTCATTATAATATTTTAATGCTTCATCATATTTTTTAATAATTTCATTTGCATATCCTAAATAATAATTGTTATATACTGGATCTACAAAATTTGTATCTGTTAGCAATAAATCATTAAGATATTCAATAGCTTGAGTTGCCTTATCTTGTTCTTTATAAAAATAATTTCATTCATTTAACATAGCAGAAACATAATTGTATGTTAATACTTTCACCATTTCTGTATTAGGGTTTTCTTCTTTTTTTAAAGTTTCAATCATTCATGGTAAAATTTTTTGAATAGTTATGAAATCACTATTTTTTACTGATTCATTCAAATTCTCTACATCTTGTTGAGGGATATTAGGTAAAGCTTGTACTAATGCTTCAATATTTCAAGACAAAATATCATTATTATTTGTATCTTGAACGACAGAAGTAACATCCTCATTATTTAGTGTTTTTTCTGGAACAATTTCTTGAGTGTTTTTATTACATGAAAGAAGTAAAAATGAAAAAAGTATAAGTGATAAAAATGTTAATTTTTGTATCCTCATAAAAAATAGTTAAGTTATAAATGTAACAATGTTATACTATTAAAAGATAAAGTCAAGAAAAAACTAAAATATTTGACTTCTATTTTTTATCTGATACTATTGTATCGTTTATTCATTAATCCTATTTTTAAAAAAATATGACAAAACAAAAATTAACTTTTATGTTTTTATATACTTTTTTATTATTCTCTTGTTGAAAAAATAATAATTTAGAAAACAATACTTCCCAAAATCAACTTCAAGTTCAAAATGAAATTCTTCAACCTAAAAGAGAACAAGAATTGGTCTACGATACTTTTGACATCATCTGATGAGAATTGGGAAATTTAAATAAAAATTTTTGAGATATAACATCTTCTGGAAATTTATTACAATTACACGAAAGTGTAAAAAATGATGATTTTGTAGAAACTCAAAAAATTATACCAATTATTATTAATGATTATAAGAGTAATAAAAAAGATTTAAAAGCAGATGATATTGAAAAAATTAAAGCATTAGAATTTGCAAAAATTTCTGCCATGCTAAATGAATGAAATTATTTTTATAAAGAAGATGAGAAAGCAAATCAGGCAATAGAATATATAGAAAACATAGATGGTTATGAAAAAAACTATTTAGCTCTATCAATATATTGATATGCCTGGGAAATTAAAAAAGATTATGATATGGCATTAAAATATTATAATCAATCTCTGTCATTATGAAAAAATGATCCTATTTTTTTAGCTGGTATAACCAGACAAATTTGACATGTATACGCTTTAAAATGAGATTTTTCTCAATCTGAAGAATACTATAAAAAAGCTTATGAAATAAATCCTAATGATGAAATGGTTCTCTTAAGTATGGCGTCCTTATATGGAAGATTAAAAGAATATCAAAAATCTAAAGATTATTTTGAAAAACTATTAGCTATTACATCAAGTCCATTTCGTAAAGCAGAAGTATATTATAATTTAAGTAGCTTAGCTTTCTATCTCGATTGAATGACATACGACGAAAAAGTAAAATTATCCTTTGATTATGCAAAAAAATCCCTTGAAAGTAATGAAAATTTTGCTTTATGATATTTTGCTTTATGAAGAGCATTAACAGAATTATGAGAATTTGATGATGCTGAAAAAAATATAAAAAAATGATTAAGTATGTATAAAACATCATCTGATGGATATAAATTTTATTGAATTTTAGAAATGAAAAAAGATAACTATAAAAATGGAATCAAGTATCTAGATATGTCAAATGCTCTTATAGAAAATGATATCTGACTTATGTGATATGAAAAAACATCAAGAGTATGAGAAAATGAGTTTTATAAATCTATTGCTTATTCGCAATTAAAAGATGTGGATAATACAACAAATAGTATACTTGAAACTATACAAACTGGAAATATGCAATTTATTTCAAGAATATTAGTTGCATTTAATACGAAAGATTTCTGAATTTACTCAGAATTAAAATCAGATACAAAATTTCAAACTTTTGTAACATGATTAAATAAAATATTAATTAAATAAGTACATTTAATACCCTAATAATAAAAATATGAAAACAAAAATATTATGTTTCTTAGCGATTTTATTTTCTTTTTATTTTACAAATACATTCGCTTGGGAAACTTATAATGACGTATCTTTTCAAACAAATAATAGATGAGAACTTCAAATTAAAATGCCAGATGGAAATATTATCACACATACTGCAACAAGTACACAATGATTAATGAGTTGATTAAGTAACTGAAGTATAACAGAGGCATATATATATAATGAAGCGAAGAATACAAACTCAGCAGCAAATAGCATTTTTGCTTGAACAAGTACATTATCTGATTATTGAATTACTCAATGAGCATGAACAGTGGGGCATACAACTGCATCAACTACACAAACAAATACAAACGTATGATTTGTATGTGAAAATGGATGGTGATTGTCAGTAACTAGAGATGTACCAAATACACCAAGTGCTTCTACATGAGGATGAGGTGGGTCAAGTTCGTCTTCAAGCTCATCTTCTT
>JAUCDK010000049.1:0-5058 GCA_034675265.1 Patescibacteria group bacterium | reverse complement strand
ATTTCATTTCTTCGTTTTTGAATATTATTTTTTGTTATTACATTTTATATTATTCACAAGCTTCCAAACTTTTTTAGTTTTTTTGCGATTGCTGTGTGAGCAATTATTATCACATTTAAAGAAGTTATTTTATGTTTTATCGGATTTTTTTATATTTCAACTCAATATAAAATATGAGATGAAATCGTCGTAAATGATGGAAAATGAGATATGAGATGAGAAGTTATTTATCTGAATATGCTTAATATCTGACTGATTGGAAGAGATGAAAATGGTGAAAATAATGGACAATTTTATCGTGTTCCAAATTATAAGTTTTTTACTGAAAGTATAAAAAGAGAAGATATCAGTCTACATAAATATAAAAAGGAGGAAGTTATACTTCTGTATGCAAAAAAAGATTATGAAATTAGTTTTGATGAATATATGGAGAAATTAACGTGATATCTTGATGAAATACTTCCAAAAAGAAATATGAGTAGTGTTTGAAATTATAAAACATATATTGGTTATAAATATAAAATCAAATTTCAATACGATGAAAAAGAACATTTAATGGTAAAAGTTCGTTTTATTGTAAGACCAAGAAATATATTTGAAATTGAAAAATGAATTTTTAGTTTTGTAGAAAGTTTGAAGAAGTAAAAATATACTTATTTGTATATAAATATTTAAAACATTAAAATATTATTGAGAATATATATATTTTCTCTAAAATCAGTTTTGCTCTATAAAATGATTAAAAATGAGTTTTTAACACAAAAATCAAAAAAAATGAAAAAATCTCTCAAAAAATTAATATTTAATTAATATACAGAGATTATAATAAAAAGATGTAATATTTATTACATCTTTATTTTTTGATTTTTTATGTATGGATGGATAGTTAATAAAAACATTTTTAGATAATTTAAAATTTAAATATAAAACTTATGAAAAAAATAATACAATTGCTACTGATATTTTCCTTTTTCTTATATGGAATTGGAATTTCTTATGCTGCAACTATTTCATCAACATTAAACTGATGAAATTGGAATAATACAGGGAGCTGGATATGAGGAAGTATCCCTTGAGAATACGATGATGTTATAATTAATGGTCCTATTACTGTAAATAATAATATTATTCATCATACTTTTATTAAAATGAACTTTTATATTACAAGAATGGATCATTGGTTTTATTTCTCTCATTATAGTTATTATTTTTCTATATTGTATTTTTTATATTATTGATACTTTTTCTCTGAAAATAAAGATAAATTATTTAAATACATCCTTAAAAATAATATTTATAGTTTTTTTATTATTTCCAATTCTAATCACATATTTTCAAACTCATAGATTAAAAATTTGAAATACAAATTCAGCTAATATTTATTCTCAATATCAAGACATTAACTTTATCACAAATGATAATATAAATATTAATTGATGGTATCTTTTGAATAATAAAAGTGATCAAACTATTGTATTTGCACATTGATTATGAGCAAATAAAGGTAATTTTTTAGAATATGCAAAAATATTCTATAATTTATGATATAATGTTTTTATTTTTGATTTTAGATGACATTGAAATAGTTGATGACATACCATTTCTTTTTGATATAATGAGAAGAATGATATATTATGAGCATCTGAATATTTAAAAAAATATTATCCGACTAAAACAAAAAAACTTTTTTGAGTATGATACTCTATGTGAGCTGCATCAATAATATTCGCCCAATCTGATTATAAAATATTTGATAAAATTATTATTGATAGTTCCTATGCATATAGTTCAAATATGATAGATTCCCTCTATAAATATTTACCTAACTACTATAGAATTTACTTAAAAAATATTAGTGATGTTATTACTCAATATAACATATGAGTTGCTATTAGTAATATAAATCCTGCAGATAAAATAGAAAGTATTGATGTTCCTATATTATTATTTCATTGAAAAAAAGATAGTATTATTCCATATAATGAAAGTATATTACTAAAAGAAAAGATTATATTAAAAAATAAAGAAAATAAATTATATCTCTTTAATAACTCAGATCATGTATCTTGAATAATTGATGAATATGATATATATTTGGATAAAGTTATAAATTTTTTAAAAAAATAACCTCTGGGTTGATAAAAAAATAAAAGTGTATTCCTACACTTTTATTTTTTCTAAAATATTTTTTCTTACCTCAAAATTATCTTCTAAATTATGATTAAACTCAAGATAATACACTTCTCTCAAAAGTGAAAAATACTTACTTTTAAAGTTTTTTTCTATTTCTGACAAAGTCATAAAAAATATTCCTCTATCTTGAGTTTGCTTACTAATAAGCATTCTTAAAAAAAGTCCAACTTCTCTATAAAAAATATCTCTGGAAAAACTATTCACATTTTTCACTAAATATTCAAGTCTTTGTTTAATTTTCTCATCACTAATATGCTCAGTTTGAATTTTGATAACAGGAGTTTTTCAAAAGAAAAAATATGACAAAAGAAGATAAAAAATCACCAAAAAAACTATGATAAAAATAATTATCACATAATCAAGAGAAGATAAAAATGAAAATAATAAAATTTTTATATCAAAAATATCAGTCATATATTTTTATAAATGCTAAAAATTATCTACTTTTAAAAAACACGAGTAATTTTGCAAAAATATTGCTTGTATTATCCACAAAAAAATAACTCATCCTAAAATTATGTAATTTTTTTGAAAAATCTTGTATTTTTTTCTGCCTTAAAGCCTTATATGCTTCAATTTTTTTCTTATTTCAAAGATTGATAAAAAAAGTTTGAATACTATCTCTGAGTCTTACTACTCAATGCTCATTTGATAAATTATTTTCAAAATAATCAAAAATATTTATGTACACAAAATCATTTTTGAGAGAAGCAATTTTGAGATTTTTTTCTTCAAATTCTGCCATTTTATCAGTCAGAAGAAAAACAAGTGAATTTTTTATTGGTAAATTATGAAAATAAGACAAAAGTTTATTAGGAGAAAAATTTTCAACTTTTCTAAAAGATTTTTTTTGTATTACTTCTAAAATTTTATGAATATTTTTTATTCATTTTCATAATTTTATGAGTTCAAATCACTCTTCATTGAAAACAATTGCTCATATTCTGTCATTATTTTTATTTGCTGAAAATGCTAGAATAGAAAAAGTTTCTATAAGAGTATCTATTTTTTTCTTATCTGTATCTCAAAAATTCATACTTTCTGAAACATCAAGAAGAAAAAATACTGACAATTCCCTTTCCTCTTCAAATCTTTTTATCAGAAGTTTTCCCTCTCTTGCTGATGCAAGAAAATCAATATATTTTGCATCATCATTTTCATCATAAACTCTGTAATCACTAAATTCAAGTCCTCTTCATTTAAAAGCAGTTTTATAATTTCCAACAAATAAACTATCAACAAGGCGATTAATTTTTAGGTTGAGTTTCTTTATATCTTGCATATTATTTTACTAAAACATTATCTAAAATAGTTTTTATAATATCATCAACGAGAATTCCATCAGCCAAAGCTTCATAGTTTAAAATAAGTCTATGTCTTAAAACTGGATACGCCATTTCTTTTACATCTTCTGGAATTACAAAATCTCTTCCATTTAAAAATGCAAGTGCTTTACAAGTTTTTAAAATTGAAAGCGAAGCTCTTGGAGAAACTGGATAAGAAATATATGGAGAAATTTTTGAATCTGCATTTCTTGTATAGAACACAATATCTTTTATATAAGATAAAATATTTTCATCCACATAAATACTTTCCACCAAATCTTGAATTTTAAAAATATCTTGTCTTGAAAAAAGAGTTTTTAATTCCGCTTTTTCTATTGATTGAATATTTTTGAGTATTTCTAATTCTTCACTTTCTGTTGGATAATCAACTACTGTTTTGAGTAAAAATCTATCAAGTTGAGCTTCTGGAAGATTAAAAGTCCCCTCTTGTTCGATAGGATTTTGAGTTGCTAAAACTATAAATGGCGCTTCTAATTTAAATGTAGTATCTCAAATACTCACTTGTTTTTCAGCCATTGCTTCTAAAAGTGCTGATTGAACTTTTGAAGGAGCTCTATTTATTTCATCTGCTAAAACAAAATTTGAAAATATTGGTCATTTTTTGATATAAAACTCATTTTTTGAAGGATTATAAACATTACTTCCTATCAAATCACTTGGAAGTAAATCGGGAGTAAATTGAATTCTTTTTGCATTGAGATCAAGTGTTTTTGCTAAACTATCAACAGTAAGTGTTTTTGCAAGTCCTGGTGCTCATTCAATCAAAATATGTCATTTTGAAAATAAAGCAATCAGCAAATCTCTTACCAGAGTTTTTTGTCCAATTACTTTTTTTGAAATCTCATAGAGAAGATTTTCAATTTCAATACTAAATTCTTGTATTTGTTCTTTTTGGTTTGTCATATTAAATACTTATTAGAATATAAAATTCTCTAAAAAGTATTGTATTCAAAAATATTTTTTTTCAAAGATTTATTATAAGAAAATTATGCCAAACGAAATCAAATTTGTTCTTTTCCAGCAATAAGAGTATAACTTCATTTTTGCATTACATTATCTATTGCTTGTATTAATTCTTTATATCTTGCAGTTCAAGAACCTGAGAAAAATCATACTTTTCCTTCTATTTTTACACTCTCTGGAGAAAATGAAATACTTGACATAGTAGCTCATTTTGGAAGTTCTATTTTAATAGTTTTTCATTGAAATTCTAAACTTTGAGAAGTCATATCTATTTTCATAGTATCTTTATTTCCATTTTTATCAGAAAACAAAAAACTTGCCCTTGGATTTTCTGCTGTAATTTTTCAGATTTTTTGTAATTCATCTTTCATACTGTCTTCTCTTTCTGCTTCTCTAATTTCTTTTATTTTATTTGAAGTTTCTTGTCATTTTTTATTTATATCTTCTTGAGACATATTTGATTTTTGAGTTTCATTTTGAGGTTTTTCTCTTATATCAGTTGTTTCTAAACCCATAAAAGTATTATTATAAAATATTATTCTTATTATATCCTATT
>JAUCDK010000048.1:0-5082 GCA_034675265.1 Patescibacteria group bacterium | reverse complement strand
TCTTGTGCTTGTTCTTGAGTTTGTCATGGATTTGCTCAAGCTTGAGAATAAATAGCTTGTCCTATTTTCATCATTAAGTCAGTAAGTTCTTTAGTTTTTGATTCTAGGCTTTCTTTTGTTGTAGAACTATTTGAAAGTTCATCTTTTAAAGCTTTAATTTTGCTTTCTGCATCAGATTTATCAGAGTCAGAAACTTTATCTTTATTGTCGTTTATTGTTTTTTCTGCTTGATATACTGCACTTTCAGCATTATTTCTTGCTTCTACAGATTCTTTTCTTTTTTTATCTTCATCTCTTTTTGCTTCAGCTTCTTTTACTAATCTATCTACTTCTCCATCATCCATACCAGTTGATCAGGCGATAGTAATATGTTGTTCTTTTCCTGTTCCTTTATCTTTTGCTTTTACTTTTAATACTCAGTTTGCATCAATATCAAAAGTTACTTCGATTTGAGGTACTCATCTTGGAGCTGGGGCAATACTATCTAACATAAATCTTCCAAGAGATTTATTATCAGCAGCCATTTCTCTTTCTCATTGTACTACATTTATTTCAACACTTGGTTGGTTATCAACTGCAGTTGAAAATGTTTCTGATTTTGAATATGGTATAGTTGTGTTTCTTGGAATCATTCTTGTAGCAACTCATCCCATTGTTTCAATTGAAAGTGAAAGTGGAGTTACATCAAGTAATAATACATCTGTTACATCTCAACCAATAATTCATGCTTGAACTGCAGCTCACATAGCAACTGATTCATCAGGATTAATACCTGCATTTGGTTTTTTTCCAAAAAATTCTTCTACTTTTTTTACAACAAGTGGTACTCTTGTAGAACCTCAAACGAGTAATACTTGATCTAAATCAGAAGCTGAAAGTCCAGCGTCTTTTAATACTTTTCTACAAGGTTCAATACTTCTTTCTACCAAATCAGAAATAAGTTCTTCAAATTTTACTCTAGTAATCGTCATCATTAAGTTTTTTGGTCCAGTTGTATCAACTGTAATATAAGGAAGATTAATATCATAAGAAGTTGTTGAAGATAATTCTTTTTTTGCTTTTTCTGCTTCATCTCTTACTCTTTGTAATGCCATTGGGTCATTTCTTAAATCAACAGCTTGTTCTTTTTTAAATTCATCAACAATAAAATCAACAATTCTTTTATCAAAGTCATCTCAACCTAAATGAGTGTCTCCGTTAGTGGCTAAAACTTCAAAAGTACCTTCTTCAGATAATTCTAAAACTGAAATATCAAATGTTCAACCTCAAAGGTCGTATACAGCGATTTTTTCATTTTTATTTTTTCCAGCACCATATGATAATGCAGCTGCAGTTGGTTCATTTACAATTCTTTTTACTTCTAAACCTGCAATCTTTCCGGCATTAATAGTTGCTTGTCTTTGATCATCATTAAAATAAGCAGGAACAGTAATAACAGCTTCTGTTACAGTAGTTCCAAGATATTTTTCAGCATCTTCTTTAATTTTTGCTAACACATGAGCTCCAATTTCTTCAGGTCTTACTTGTTTTCCGTTGAATTCAATTAATGCAGCTCCATCACTTCATTTTACTACTTTAAAAGGAACGTTTTTAATTTCTTCCGCTACTTCATCAAATTTTCTTCAAATAAATCTTTTTGCTGAGAAAATAGTTCCAAGAGGATTTGTAATAGCTTGTCTTTTTGCTGGAGTTCCAACAATAATATTTCCATCTTTTGCAGCAACAATAGAAGGAGTAGTTCTGTTTCATTCTAAATTTGGTATAACTTTTGCTTCTCAACCTTCCATAAAGGCAACACAAGAGTTAGTTGTTCATAGATCAATTCAAATAATTTTTCACATATAATTTGTATTAAAGATTAAAAGACGAAAAGTAAAAAAGAAATACAATCTTTTTAACTTTATGAGGCTATTGTATTGAGATTTTTTTGAAAGTCAAATATTTTTAGCACATTTTTATATTGAGTGCTAAAAAGCTTATTTTTATCATACAGAGTAAAAAATTTGAATATTTTAAAAAATATGGTATAATCAGAAAAATTATTATATTTGATCAGAAGTATATGGAAAATAATTCAGGAAATACATTTCAAGAAGATGCTACTTTTCAAAACTCAGAGGTGCTTCATTTACAAGAAAAAACAGCCGCATGAGTTTGGAGAGCTTTTTATGCAAAATATTGAATTTTTGCTGAAATTACATGAATATTAAGTGGAAAAAAAACAAATCCATCAGATTTGTTACAAGCAGTTCAAGATACAAGAACTCAATTTCAAGAATTACATATTCCAGAAGTCACAAATGATGAACCATTTCAAACAGAAAAAAAACAATTTGCTTAAACCTTATATTTATAAGGTTTTTTCTTTACATATTTTAATATTTTTATACAATAGTAGTGTTTAGTTTTTAATAGGTTTTATATGAAAAAATTACTTGTTTTACTTTTGGTTCCGTTTTTTGCTTCGTGCTTTTCTGAAAAATCATGAGAAGAAGAAAAAGTTGCAGACACTTCTCCTATTGTTGAGGAAGAAATAACTACTGCAAGTGGGGAAGAAATAACAGAAACAGGAATGGCTATTCCACCACATGAAAAATCAACATCAGTAGAAGAAGAATTTTCTCAAGATTTAAATGATCTTTTAAAATTACTTGATGAACCACAAGAAAATGAATAATGATATATTTCAAAAATTACAAGAAAAAATTGATGCTGGGTGAATATTTCAACCAGTGCTTTTTTTATGAGAAAATTTGGAGTTATTAAATTCACAAGTAAAAAATATTATTTTTGATTTATTTGAATATTATCAAATTGATAAAAATAATTTATATGTTTTATCTGACAATAATGAAAAAATAAAAATTCAACTACTGAGAGAATTCATAGCAAAATCAAATATAAAATCAAGTTACGCGTTTCAAGTGTTTTTCATAGAAAATATTTCAAGAGCTACTTTGGAAAGTTTTAATGCAGCACTGAAGTTTTTAGAAGAACCTGGAATGGGAAATATTGTTATTGTTACGAGTCAATCAGAATCATCAATTCCTGAAACGGTGCTTTCAAGACTTCAAACTATCAATCTTTTTTTATCTATAAAAAATAAAAAAAATGACTTTTTTTATCAGCTTATTGATGAATATATTTCTCAAAAAAATACAAATATATTAAAATATTTTTTCCAAGATAAAAAAATAGAAAAACAAGATTATATTGATTTTTTAGAAACTTTTTTCTTATATATAAAGGAAAAAATGGTATATGTTGAACTTTTAGATCAAATTTCTGAAAGTTTGCTTTTAATACAAAAAAACAATGTTTTACCAAAGTATGAAATTGATAAATTATTTTTAAAAATGTAATTATGAAAAATAATAATTTTGCATTTACACTGATAGAAATTTTAGTATGAGTAAGTATTTCTGTTATTATTATGATTTCAGTATGAGTTTTTGTAACTTCTGGAATAAAAAATATTACTATTCAAAAATCTATTTTAAATCAAGAAAGTGAATATATTTCTTTATTTGATGATTTAGATGATATTTTTTCAAATAATTTTGATATTATTTCCTCTTCAAATACTGGACTTTTTGTGAAAACAGAAGGATTTAAATTTGGAAAACCGTTATTATATGATTTTTGAATCAAAACTCTCACTTGAGTATGTGAAAATGATAGTGAAATTCCAGTAAAATATTTAGAATTAAAAAATTATAATCCATTTCTTTTGTCTTCTTGACCATTTTCATGAAGTTATTTACGACACGAAATCTATAGTTCTATTGGAGGAAAAATTGCTTGAATGGGCTTTTTCTGAGATAATTTTACCAATGAAATGTTATGATCTGGAGTATTTTTAAATAATCCTTGAGGATTAAGTAGAGATGGAGGACTAAAAACATTTTTTTCAGATACTGGAAATAATAGAGTTTTGTATTATTCTTGACCAAGAGTGTATTTATTATGAGATATTGAATATGGACTTTATCAACCAACAGGACTTTTATATAACGCTTGAGAGTTATTTATTTTAAATTCATGAAAAAATGAATTATGGAAAATATCAAGTAAGGTATGAGTTCCAAAGGAAATAGATCTAGTATGAAATATGCTTAAAAATATTTCTTTTGATAGAATTTCTCTTTGAATGTCAGATAATTTTGATATCTCTTGATCATATGAAACAGGAAGCTTTATATTTAGTTGATTTTCTCCAAATGTATGAGATAGTGTATCATCTTCATCATCAGAAATAATCTATGCCTTTTCAGGAGCTAAAAGCCTTTCATCGGGTGATGTATATGGGATAAAAATACCAACATTTACAGGAAATTTTAATTCTTATTGAACAAGTTATGTAGATGTAAAATTTTATGCTGGAACTACTTTAGTATATCAGAAAATATTTCCTTATGTAGTGAATTCAGATACAAATATATTTACGCTCATAGATAATGACATAAAAATATTTACTTGATGATTGGATTGATATTATACAGATATTTCTCTTCAGGGAGCAAATGTATTACTCAAAGATTATGTACATAAAAAACAACTTGTTTTAACTCAAAATGGAGCATTGGTAAGTTCTTGAACATTATCAACTCTTCCAACTTTTGAAACAACTACAAAAATGTATGATATAAAAGTCAAAGATATGCAAATAAATAATTCTGGCGGAATTATGACACTCAAACTTGATTATTATAAAAACTTTGATTGTTATAATCAGGATGAAAATATTGTAAAAACATTTTTATTTAAAAAAGCAATTCCCAATTAGGAATTGCTTTTTTCTTTGATTCAAATTCAACTGAGTATTGCAATACTTGTGATAGCTATACTACAAGCTAAACAAGCAAGACAATAGATTCAAATTAAATATTCATTATAAATGATATATGAATTAAATGACATTCACATAAGAGCAATGATAAGTAAAAATATGAAATGTTTTTTTGTTTTTCCTAAAATAGCAAGTAATGCAATCAAAGCTATAATTGGATATACAACCATTGCAATAGCAGGAAATGGAATTCCAAATATCCATGCAAATGGAAATGCAAATAAATTACTACA
>JAUCDK010000047.1:0-5168 GCA_034675265.1 Patescibacteria group bacterium | reverse complement strand
GGTGAAAAAAGAAATTTATTTATTGATTATTATACGAAACAACAAACTCTCCCTAAAAAATGAGATATTATTGCGTATAATTATGCCTGAAAGCAAAAAGCACTCATAAAAGTAATACAAGCAACCGATAGTGATATTCTTTCTTTTTCTTGAAATTTTCTTATCATAAATGATACTATTTTAAAAAATTCTCTTTGAGAAGAATATATTTTTTCAGACAAAGAAATACAAATTCTCTCTCTGTATATAAAAAATGCTCATATTCCTAAAGATTCTTATTTTATCTTTTGAGATAATACAAAAGATTCATTAGATTCAAGGAATTTTTGAGCTATTTCCTGAGAAGATATTTTATGAAAATTTGAATAAATAAAAAAATCAAAACAAATGTTTTGATTTTTTTATTTTTATACATCCATAATCATTGGAACCACCATTGGTGATCTATCAATTTTTTGAAGTAAAAATGCTTCTAAGTCTGATTTTATAATTTTTACTAAATCTTTTTCTTCAATTTCTGGTACATCTTTAAGAGTATTTTCATAAATAGCTTTTGCTTTTTTGATAATTATTTTATGAACAATTCTTACTTCATCAAGATATACAAGCCCTCTTGACTCTACTTTTAGAGGTCCAAGAATTGCTTTTGATTTTGCATCAACTTTGAAAAGTAATACTAAAACTCATGCGTTCATCATTTTTTCTCTTGCTTGAATAACATGACTTGTTGCAGTTCCAATTCAATGTCCATCAATAATAATATCTTGAATTGGAGCTTTTAATTTTGATTTAAATACTTTTTGATCAGGTCCAAAGTCAACAATATTTCCATTATCAAGTAAAAGAACATTTTCTTCTTTCATTCCCATACTCATAGCTGTTAACTTATGAACATGTCTAAAATATAAATCTCCATAAATTGGAAGGAAATATTTTGGTTGAACAAGATTTAACATAATTTTTTGTTCTTCTTGGAAAGCATGTCATCCTGTATGAACTTCTCCATCATCTTTTGTAATAACATTTGCACCAAGTCTAATAAGTTTATTGATTACTCAAATAACACTTCTTTCATTTCCTGGAACTACTGAAGATGAGAAAATAATAGTATCTCCAGCCATAATTTCAATAGAAGCATGTTTTCCTTCAGCCATTCTTGAAAGTGCTGAAAACTCTTCTCATTGACTTCCTGTAGTAATAATTACTTGTTTTTCAAGAGGAATTCATTCTGTTGTTTTTGGAGACATTTTTTTAATAGTTCCTGGTTTTGCTTTTAAATATCAAAGTTCTTTTGATATTGCTACATTTTCAACCATACTTCTTCCGCTTAAAAACACATATTTATCATTTGATTCACACGCATTAATAATTTGTTGTACTCTTGAAATCCATGAAGAAAATATTGTAATAATAAGTCTTCCTTTGCTATGTTGTGCAATAATTTTTTCCAGAGTATCTCCAATATGTTTTTCAGATGTAGAAAAACCTTTTCTTGTTGAACCTGTTGAATCTGATAAAAATAAAGTTACTCATTTTCTTCCATATTCTCCAATTCTTGATAGATCAGCTGGTTTATCAATTTCTGGAGCGAAATCAATTTTAAAATCTCAAGTATGAACGGCTTTAAATCCTCCTGGAGTTGTAACATATACTCCTGAACAATCAGGAACAGAATGATTTACTCTGAAAAATTCACATTTAAAATGTTCTCCAATAGGAATAAGTTCGTTATTATCAGTACTTACTTCTACAAATTTTTGAAGGTGTAATAATTTATTTTCTTCAAGTCCTTTTTTAATGATTCCAATTGTTAATTTTGTTCCGTAAATAGTTGGGAAATCAAGAGCAGGTAAAATATATTTTAATGCTCCGATATGATCAAGGTGAGCATGAGTAATTACAAACCCTTTAATATTTTTTTTGTATGGAATTAAAAATGAAATATCTGGAATAGAACAATTTGCACCAAGCATATCTGGTTCAGCAAATTGAATACCACAATCTATTAATAAAATATCATCTCAATATTGAAACATATTCATATTTTTAGCTCCAGTTTCATTATTTCCTCAAATAGGAATAAATCTTGTATATCCTGGTCTGATAGATGGTAAGTAGAATTTTACTTCTGGAAAATTACTCATCATTGTTTGTTTTAAACTCAAGAATTGAGTATTATCATCTGCATCAGAAGTTTCATTTCCTTCTTTTTTATTTTCGTGAGCAAATTTTTTTCCTCAAAATGGTTTATTTTTTTCTTTTGGAGTTGAAGCTTCTTTCACTGGGACTTCTTTCAGCAAAGGTTCTTTTGTAGAAGCAACTCCTTCTACTGGTTGTTGTTTTGTTTCCTCTACTGGTAACTCAACTGTTGTTTTTTCGATTGGAGTTCCTCATGAAAGTTCATTATCCAATTCTTCTAAAAAATCTTTTTGCATAATATATAATTTAACTAATAAATAATCGCTCTCAAACCTTTATGTGTTTGAGTTTTTTATAAAATAATCTCTAGCTTGTGAAACTTAAAAATTATCAAAATTTTTTAATATAAAATAAAGTGATATTTTTTATATTAACCGCATGATTTAAAACAATAGAATTTTCTATTATTATTAAAATCTGGTAAAACCTCTAGTTTTTAGAAATTTTCTAAATAACTTTATAAGATTCACAAAAGAAAAATATTGAAAAATGATATAGATTTAATTATTTTTA
The DNA here is from genome assembly GCA_034675265.1 of Patescibacteria group bacterium. Classification (GTDB taxonomy): domain Bacteria; phylum Patescibacteriota; class Gracilibacteria; order BD1-5; family UBA6164; genus UBA7396. Next base: position 2,456 of record JAUCDK010000047.1, on the reverse strand, counting down.
CACAAGCATTATACTTACTTTTTTAAATATTCCAAAAAATTTTCTAAAGAAAATTTTATTTTCGTAGTATCCCAGTAATAATCCTCTAGTTTATCAGAAACTCTAAAATTTGTTTTTTTAAATTCATCGTTTCTAAAAATTTTACTCGAAAAGAAATTATATTTTTTATACAAAATTTCACTTTTGGCAGCTTTTTCTCTAAAGTCATCATTAAAAAGTATGTAATATGTGAAACTTTCAGCAAAATCTTCATATTTATTTGTCATTGCATATCCACTTACAAAATCACTTCCTTGCAATCAACTTTTAATCACATTTACTCCATCCCAAGAAAGATTATAAAACATATCACTTACATCAAATAATACCTTTTTTTCTAAATAGGTAATGTCAAAATAATGCCCAAGTTCATGGATAAACACACTTAAAACTTCATTAGTATTTAACTCTGAAATACCATACATTTGTATGGTATTATTATAAAATTTCCCCCTAATTTTTTCCTTTTTTTTATGAAATTCAAGCAGAAAATTCATATGTTTTTGATAAAAAATATCTGTATACATCATCTCTCTTATCGCAATAACTCCTTGATTTGCCTGAAGATAACTTTCCAATATTGCAGGATAATATGCAATTAAAACAGAGTTATATTTAGTAAGTTCTATTTCTTTTTTTTGAACTCTATCTCTTAAATCATTAATAATTTGTTCATATTTTTCCTTTTGGCTTTCAGGTGAGTTTTCAATATTTGTAGGAATTTCATCAAGTAGAAACATCTCTTGATTTGCTGTTTGTGTTTGCTCTATATATTGATCATATTCGCTATCTTGCATAAACGGCGAACTTAAAATAAATATAAAAACAAAAAAAATGAATCAAAACAAACCACTATAAAGTAAAAATAGTGGTCGTTTTAAAAGAAGGAGTATTTGTTTTGCTTTTATTCTCATCATAACCCAAACATCACATTAATCACAACATATATAAATCCTGATGCTGAAATAAGAAGTATAAATCAAATCATCGTCCATTTTATAATATCTTTAGCTTTTTTTATTTTTTCATCTTCTCCATTTGCAAATTGTAAAAGAAGTGCTGCATATACTAAAGCTCAAACCGCCGCAATTCAAAGTACAAGAGAAATATTTGCAATCCATTGATTTATCTTAGATTTAAATCATCCATCAACTCTCATATTGGTTCCTCAAACTACTGTTTTTGGTTTACATCCATCTAAAAATCATGATAGATCTGAATTTTCATTGTATTCACATCAAATTGTTGTTGTTGATTCACTTTCAGGAGTATATCAGCTAATTTTACTTGCTTCCTGTGATGATAATCCTCATTGAGTAAGTTCATTATAATAATCTTTTCTCCCATCTTCCTCAGCGTATACTCAAGAGAAAAATATTATACTCAAGAGAAAAATAATAAATATTTTTTTCATAAAAATTACTTAAAAATCTAAAGATACAATTAATCTTACCACTCACCAAGCTAACGGGATAATTGCGAGTCAAATAATAGCATACACAAATCACATTAAAGCTTTTTTAAATTCTTCTTCATTTCATCTTGCAGAAATAAGTTTAAATCAAAAGTATAAAAATACTCAGATAGCAATAAGTCCTAAAACTGCAAACATGAAATTTTTTACATAAATAAAAATTTGATTTAATACTCATGTTCATTCTGCATCAACTCAAACAGTATTATTATTTGGAAGCATATCTCTTTGAAGATCTAATGCATATGTTTGATAAACAGAAAAATATCAAAGGAGAATAAAAATTATTTTTTTCATATTTTTTAATTAATTCTAAAGCTATTAAGTAAGTTAATAATTGCCCACGCAGTTGTTGAAACAAGAACTCATACTAAAGACCAAATAATAGCACTTTTTGCTTTTTTCACTTTTTCTTCTTCTCATGCTGAAACCAAATACATAATTCAAGCAACCACCAAAGCAAGAACTGACAATACTGCAATATATTGAATAGTAGTAGAAATAAGATTTCACACAAATGCAAAAAAACTCTCTGAAGTAACAGAATTATTTACCTGTCCAACAGTATCACTTTTACATCATGGAAGTCAATTACACACTACTTCCGGTCATGATGCAAACAACTTTGCCATAAAACTAGCATAAACTCAAAGAAATAATAAAATATTTTTTTTCATAAAAGAATTTAAAAAGATAATTTCACATATTATTTGTACAATATATATGCAATAGCATTTACGATATAATAAGAACTTAGCGCTATAACAAGAGAAACCAGTCAAGCAGTGAATATTCATTTTCACTTGGTAAGATATTCATCTTCTCAATGATATAAAATAATATATCAAGCTCATACTGTCATTATAAGTAGAGAAATAACTCAAAGTGCTATCATAAGTTTTTGTATAATAGTACCAAGTCATTTATTTATAAGCTCTTTTGA
>JAUCDK010000046.1:0-5676 GCA_034675265.1 Patescibacteria group bacterium | reverse complement strand
GATGATGATGATGAAGTATTTCCTAAAACTGCTGAACAATAATAGTATGCTGTTCCATTATATGTTCATGGACAACTTGTACGAGTATGATCAGAAGAAAATATTTGATTCAAACTCATAGTATTTGTTTCAGAACAACTTGCATTCATATTTGTTGGAGGATATTGAGTCGGATAACAAGAAATTGATCCTCAAGAACATCTATAGTTTACATGATTTAATCATGAAAATATTCTCCATTGTGGATATGTAGTATTTCCACTTTTTTCATCTAAAGTAGTAGTTCAAAATGTAGTTTTACAATCATTATATGCTTCTGAAAAGCTTTTTGGACCTCTTAGAGATGACCAACATTTACCATTTTCCAGTGTCATTCATGAAGGACATACAGATGTATTATTTCAACCACTTGAAGAAGAACTCGAACTTGATGAACTAGAAGAAGATGATGTAGGACATTCGTATTGTGTTCTTTCACATCCATCAGTATCTTTATATGTTCATTTTGCTACAGGAGCTCCATTAACACACAATAGTGCAGAAATTTGAGGACATACATTTGTAGTTGTACAATTTCCTAATAATTCACATAAAAAATTATCTACATCATTGTTTGAATTAATATCATTCAAAATGATATCTACGCCGTCATTGAGATAGCTTAACATTTGGGAAATAGTAACATTAGATTTATATTTATTTCATAAAGTTTCTAATTGTATTTTTACTTGAGAAAGTACATTTTTATATTTTGTATCATCATTGATATCTTTTCTCATTAGTGATATTTTTGTCAAAAAAGTATCTAATTTATCTTTATTTGGAATACTCATATTATCAACTGAGGAAGAAGATAGAGTTGTTGTAGATGAATTTAAATTTATACTACAAAGAGATGACATAGAACAAATAAAATAGAAATACGCTCATTCATTTAAAAAACAATCACTTCTTTTATAAGCACTATATTCTTTATTATATTTATTTTTTCATGTTGTACACTCAGAAAAAGAAGTATATTTATCAGATAAAATATTTCACTCTTTTATTTGTTTTGCTAACTCTAATTGTGAAATTTGAGTATTTGCATATAGATAAATTGGAAACATAAATATAGTTAAAATCAGAAAGAAAACATTATGTTTTTTCATATTACTGAAAATTAAATATTAAGTAGCAAAAGTGTAGTGTATTTTCCTTAATATGTCAAAAAAAATTGAAATTAATAAAAAAGTCTTTATAATAATGCTATCAATACCTATTAACTAAATTACTATGTTAGAAAAAGCAAAAAATTGAATTGAAAAATCGCTTCACCACTTAGAAGTAGAATTTTCAAAATTACAAGCTGGAAGGGCAAATCCTGCCATGATAGAAGATGTAAGAGTAGATAGCTATGGAAGTCTGACTCCTATTAAAAATGTTGCATCAATTAATATTCTTGATTCTCAAACTCTTTCGATAGTTCCTTGGGACAGAAGCCAAATTCACTCTATAGCAAAAGCAATTACTGATGCTGGAGTTGGATTAAATCCACAAACTATGGCTGATAGTGTTATGATTAAAATTCCACTATTAACAGAAGAAAGAAGAAAAGATCTTTGTAAAGTTGCTAAAAAATTCTCAGAAGAAGCAAAAGTTTCAGTAAGAAATTCAAGACAAGATAGCTTAAAAGATATTAAAGTTGGAAAAGATGCAAAAGAAATTACAGAAGATGATGTAAAAAATTATGAAACTCAACTTCAAAAATTAGTTGATGATGCAAATAAAAAAATTGATGAATCTCTTAAGAAAAAAGAAGAAGACATTATGAAAGTGTAAAAGTACAAAAAAAATTTGTATTTTAAAACTTTTTCATATAATGGGACGGTAGTTTTTGAATTTTCAAAAAAATATTTATAACTTATAATACTTGTATGGCAAAAGGTAAAAGAACTTACGTTGGGTTTTACTCAGAAGAAACTGGAAATTTAGTACATATTACTAATATTAACAAAAAAAACTTTGGTCCAGGAGAAAAATTAACTTTAAGAAAATATAATAAAGTTACAAAAAAACACGAAGTTTTAAAAATGAAAGAAATTAAAAAAGGGTAATTCTTCCCTAACCGGTGTTTTTATAGCACCGGTTTTAGATTTTAAAATTAACTATTAAAAATATGAAAACAGCATTTGAAGCAAAACCAGGTACTGTACTAAAAATTGATGCAGAATTATTTTTTGTATCAAAATGGGAATATCATAGAGCTGGAAGATGAGCTACTACTATCAAAATGAGATTAAAAAATCTTTTTAACTGATCTATGACAGATAGAACTTTCAACTGAGAAGATAAATTAGATGATGTAATTCTTGAAAGAGCAAGATTTGAATATTTATATGGAGCTGGTGGTACATACGCTTTTATGAATCAAGATACATATGAACAAATTGAACTTGATGATGAAACTATTGGTGATATGAAATTTTTCTTAATTGAAGGAAATACTGTTGATATTCAACAATTTGAAGGAAAATTTGTATGACTTGTATTACCTACAAACGTAAGACTTACTATTGTGGAATGTGAACCAGGAGTAAAAGGAAATACTGCTGATTGAAAAATTACAAAAGATGCTGTTACAAATACAGGTTTAACTCTAAAAGTTCCTGGATTTATTAATCAAGGAGACGATGTAATTGTAAACACTGAAAGTGGAGAATATCAAGAAAGAGCAAAATAAAAAAAGAGAATTTTTATAAATTCTCTTTTTTTTATACATTTTCTCATTTTAGAGTCCATCCATCAAGTTCAGTAATTCTCACTTTTGTAAGATCTCAAATATTTACTCATTCTTTTTTAGGAAAAAATACTTCTTTAAAATTTCTAGTTCTTCCAAAAAAATCTCCATCTTTTTCTCAAGAAATTAAAATATCTTCTTCTCTTCATAACATTTTTTCTCATCTTTTTCTCACATTCTCTTCCAAAACAGCATTGAGTGTATGCCATCTTTCAGCTTTAATAGCATCTGGTACATCGTCAGGATAAATTTTTGATGCAAGAGTTCCTTGTCTTACTGAATATCTTGCAATATAAACAAAATCTATTTCTAACTCAGCAACTGCCTTGAGTGTATCTTGAAACATTTCTTCTGTTTCTCCAGAATATCATACAATAATATCTGTTGAAATAGAAAAAAGTGGGTCTTTTTTTCTTAAATATTCTACCATTTGTTTAAAATCTGCATATGTATGTCTTCTATTCATTCTTTTTAGCATTTCGTCATTTCCAGATTGAAGTGCAAAATGAAGATAATTACAGGTTTTATCCAAATCAAAATGTGCATCAAGAATATCTGAAGTCATATCATGAGGATTTGATGAAGTAAAACGAATTCTATCAATTCATTCTATTTGATTAATATCATCTAACAAAGCTCTAAATGGAGAAACTCAAAAACCATCGTTCCATTTTGATTTTTCTTCATTCCAAAGTTTAAGATTTTTTTGTTTTCCATAACTATTTACATTTTGTCCTACTAGAGAAATTTCTTTGGTTCCAGTTTGAGCTAAATTTTTTATTTCTTGAATAATTTCTGAATGTTCTCTTGAAATTTCTCTTCCTCTCGTATAAGGAACAATACAAAAAGTACAGAAATTATCACATCCTGTTTGAACTATTACTGAAGCTGAAAATTTATTTTCTCTCAGTTGTGCTTGTTTTAAATAATCATCAAATTTGTCATCACTTCCTACTTTTTCACCATAAATATGAGTCAAAATCAAATTAATATATTTTACTTCTTCAATTCTCAAAGTAAAATCAAGATTTTCTAATTTAGGAAACAACTTATCATCGTGATTAAAAATTCATGAACTATCCTTTATATATGTAATTTCTTTTGCAGTTTCTCTTTGAGAGTCTTGAAAATATTTTTGATTCATTCATGTTTTTCTCACCATACATCCTGTAATTCCTACAATTGTTTTTTTTCCTGATTCTTCATTTAAATCTCTTATTTCTTTGAGCATACTGTATACTTTATCTTCTCATTTTTTTCTTACACTACACGTATTTAATATCACAAGATCTGCTGTTTTATAGTCAGGCGTTTTTCTAAACCCCGATTGTAATAAAATCATATTTATTTTCTCACTATCTGCTTTATTCATTTCACATCCAAATGTCTTTATGTAATAAGTCTTCATCTGCTTTTATATTTAAAATTAAAACTGGGTTTGATTATATAGAAAAAAAATAACCAAGCAAACTTTTTTGCTTGGTTTAAAAAATAAAATTATTTTTTACTTTTTTTTAGTATCCTCATGCCATGGCCATATAGTTATGAAGTAATGTAAATATATTACACCACACAAAACTATTTTTGTCAAATTTTTAATACTTTTATTTTTTATTATCAATTTCTTTTAATAATTCTTTTTCAGGAATTGGTTTTGAAAGATAATATCATTGAAAATAGCTTACTCACATTTTTTTCAATTTTTCAAATAATTCTTTATTTTCAATATATTCAGCGACTACTGAAACTCAGTGATTTTTACAAACAGAAACGATCATTTTTATAACTGATTCACTATCGGTTGGATTATTTTTATTTGAAACTCACATAATAATATTTGCAACTTTTTTCCTTACTCTATACATCAATGGAGTTTTTTCTCATGTTGATAATGCTTTTACAATTCAACCATCAATTTTTACAATATCAAGTAATTTTGCTTCCAAAAGTCTTAATAATCTATTAATATTTGATTCTCAAGCTCAAAAATCATCCATTGCGATTTTAAATCCTTTTTGTTTTAATCTTTTTAAATTATTTAAAATAATATCATCATCACTCCATTTTGATTCTATGAGTTCTAATGCTATTTTATTGGCAGGAAATCATTGATTTGTAAGATTTTCTAATAATGTAATAAGTTCTTCATCAACAATATCACCATACTCCATATTAATAGAAAGTGATGTATCAGGAAAATCACGAATTATTTCTACTGCTTTCAATATAATATGACGAATTAATCTTTTTAACAAATCATCTCTTTGAATCTGCTCAATTCCACTAATAAAATCTTTAATATTGTATTGTTTATCTCATGAATTTTGTTGAACTCTTGAGAGCATTTCAAATCTTACCGGGTACTTATCTTGATTATAGATTCATTGAAAATATACATGAACCCCTTTATTATTCAAAGCATTTTCAAAAATATGCGCTAATTGTAATGCAGTACCATTTTTTTCAAATCTTTTTAAGAAAATTTCTAATTTTTGATATATTTTCCCAATCACTCACTCTGGTATTAAATTTTCAATTTCTTCTTCAGTATTGTGTTCTAATTTTGCAAACATACGATACAAATATTCAAAATCAGGAGCAAAAGCACTTGGATAACTCATTCTTAAAACATATCCATTCATAATTGAAAAATCTCTGTATGCACTATGTCTTGGAGCATCCATTTTTTTTCCTGAATGTTTATCTATAATTTCTATATCTGCAACTCCATGAAAAATATTTGATAAAATTCTTGAAACTTGTGTACTCAAATCAGATAAGTTTAATGATTGACCTTTTTGAGATGATAAAAATGTATCTAAATCATTAAGTAAACCATGAATAGTTTTTTCTGTATACATTTTTGAATAATCATCTAATTGTCATTTTCCTAAACG
>JAUCDK010000045.1:0-6118 GCA_034675265.1 Patescibacteria group bacterium | reverse complement strand
TATCTTCCCTATTTTCGATAGGAACTTCTTGTTTCATATATCAGATTTTGAGTGATTTTTGAGTAAAAATAATTTCTCCATTTTCTGGTTTTTCTTCTCACAATAATAATTTGAGAAAAGTTGTTTTTCCTGAGCCATTTTTTCCAATGAGTCAAGCAATCGTTCACAGTGGAATAGAAAGAGAAAGATTTTGAAAAATCTCTTTTGCGTTATAATTTTTATCTACATTTTTTATTTCTATCATATTTTTTTATTAACAAATAAACAACAAAAAAATATCCTTTTTCTAAGGATTCTCTGAAAGAAACACGGGGATGTTGATAAAAGTGATTTCTTCAGAATTATGCGTTTAGAAGAGTTCTCATGACAAAAAATTAATGATAAAATTTTTCTTAATGATATACTTTAAAAAAGAAATGTCAAAAAAACTATTCAAAATTGAATAGTTTTTTTATTATTTTTCAGCTGAAATTTTTAAATTTCTATACAAAATTTTCATCGCACTTGGGATAAAAAGTAAAGTAATAGTCGTTCAAAGTATCAATCATCCAGCAAATGAAAGAGCAAATGCAGTCCAGAAATCATCTGAAAATGCAAGTACAAAAAGTCAAAGTGAAGTAATAGTTGTTGTTAAAAATACTGGTTCTAATCTTGATTTTACCGAATTAATAATAATTTCATCCAGTGAAGTAAATCATTCATTATTTTCCAATAAATCATTAAATCTATTTACCAAATAAATAATATGCGCCAGTCCTACTCAAATCAATCCAAAAAATCAAATTCAAACCATCATACTTAATGATTGTCCGCTCACTAAAAGGAAAAATAATGCTCCTGTTAAGAAAAGTGGAATCGTAGCCATCAACACAATTGCTTGCTTAAAATTTCTAAAATTAAATACAAAAATTGCAAACATAAAGATAAATCAAACCACAAATGCAATTCGTAAATCTTTTCCTGATTGTTCCATATCTTTAATATCAGCTCCATACACAATACTTACATCAGATGATTTTTGTCCAATTTCATTAATTGCTTTTTGAATCGCTCAAAGAGACATATCAGGATCTTTATTTGCTTGAACATTTACCACCAAATCACCATCTAAATGTTGAAAAGTTTTAATTTGCGGTTCCAAAGAAATACTTTTTACTACTTCTGAAAAATAAATAGAAGTTCCAGGAATCATAAGATCAGCGAAATTTATATTTTTTCCATTATCATAGCGATAATCAATAAATCATTTTACAGGAATGACATCTTTTTCAAAGTCATTAATCGTAGAAATAGAAATACCATTTCCTTTATAATCAGTTAAATAATTAGTATCACTTCCTATTTGATAAATTCCAAATAAAAATGCATTTAATTCGCTTGGAGAAAGTCAAAGTTGAGAAAGTTTATCTGTATCGTACAAAATTTTTATCTTTCCATTGGTATATTCCAAACTACTTGACCAACCATATGTTCCAGCAATTTTTTTAAATTCTGGAAGTAATTTTTCATACTCTGTTGCTAAAGTATTTATTTCATTTTCACTCGTTGCTCCTGAAAATATCAAATTAAAAGTAACATCTTTCCCTGAACTTAATCCATTTTTTTGAATAAATACGGAAAAATCTGATACATTATTTTTAAGTTCATTTTCTGCTTGTACTTTTTCATTTAAAAATGCTTGTAATTCTGGATAAATAATCAGTGCATTATTTACTCATTTTCTCTCTTCAGCTTTTGTTAAAACAATATTTATCAAAGCTAAATCTGGATTAAAACTCGTGTTATACACCACATTATCAAGTGTTGACATTGAATATTGAGTTCCTAAACTCAGTTCAATATTTTTTACTACTCACGTATGACTTTGAGCAAAAAATTCTTTTACATAATCATACATTTTTGCAGTCATTTTTTGATTTTCTTCAATTCCAACATTTTTTGTATACGTAATATTTACATAAATATTATCTTTGTTAGTCATTGGCATAAAATCTACCGTTCCAAATTTTGCAAACCCAAATAATACTCAAACGAAAAGTAAATAGAAAAATCAAATCAAAAGATATGGAACTTTTAATACTCATCTATAAAATTTATCAAATGGCTTTTCAAATCTTGCAAAAAAATGTTCAATTCCATTTCCCTCTTTTTGAGGTTTAAAAGTCATAAATGATAATACGAGTGGTAAAAATACAAAAGCAACTAAAATAGAAAAAACAAGTGTAAGTGTTACTGTTGTTGGAAGAAATTTAATAAATTCCCCTATTTTCCCAGAAAGCATAAAACCAAGTGGTAAAAATACTGCAATGGTAACAAAATTTCAAATAATTAATGGTTTAAAATAAATTTTGATAGAATAAAAAATTGCTTCATATTTCCCCATTTTTTTTCTCAGCCCATCTTGAAATCATTGTGCCATTACGATTAAATTATCAACCATAATTCAAAGACTCAAATTCAAAGCTCAACTTACAATCGTATTAAAAGTATAATCATAATCTTTTAACAGTATAAAAGTCAGCAAATATACAAATGGAAAAGTAATAGCAATCGCAATCGCTCATCTCAGTCCCAAAAATATCGTTGCAATAATCATAATCAAAACAGAAGTATCAACAAATCCATCAATAAAAGCATTAAATGTTTTGGTAATATCTATTTCTTGAGAATAAATCTCTGTTGATTGAACTCAAAGTGATGTAAATGCTTCTTTCTTTCCTTCTAAATATGATTTTATATCTTCTATCACACTTAAAATATCAGCTCATGGAACTTTATACACCATAAATTTTACAGCATTTTCTCCATTAATATATGAATGTCTTTGATAAAAAGGATGCGTTACGTTTACTGTCGCAATATCTTGAAGTCTCAGTACATTACCATCTTGATTTATAAGACTGAGTCCTGAAAGAAATGTTTGGAAATTTTCTAATTTTTCATCAAGAGTTTCTCCATCTTTATCATATGTTCTTACTTCAAATGAATACAAATTTCCATTTATATTTTTTTTATCTACTGATGATTGAGAAATATTTTGAGAAATAATTCAAATAATATTTGGAAGTCTGAGATTATATTTTTTTAATTTTTCATAATCAAATTCAACTTCTACTTGTGAAGTATATTCACCAATAATATTTACTTTATCAATTCCAGATATTTTTTTGATATCATCCTCAACATCTTTTACTTTTTGATATAATTCTGATGGATAATACGGTCCACTAATTGAAAAAGAATAAATTGGCATATCTTGTGGATCAGTTTTGGTAACTACTACATCCGTCACCCCTGCTGGCATATTTGATTTTGCTTCATCAATAGCTGATTTTAGATCGTTATATGCTGTTGCTTTATCGATTCATCTTTCAAATTCTATATTTACTACTCAAACATTATTCGAGCTTACCGAAGTAAAAATTTCTATATTTTTTACCGAAGAAATTTTATCTTCTATTTTTTGAATCACTTGCTTTTCAATCGTTTCTGCATCAGCTCAAGGATACATAGCTGTTACATTAAAAAACGGAAGATTAATAGCTGGCATAGATTCCTTTGACATATTCAAGAAACTATAGATTCACATCCCAGAAAGTAGAAGCATAATTACCAATAAAAATGGTCTGTATGCTTTAAAATATTTTTCAAACATAATATATTTTTAAAATTAAAATTATCTACAAATAGTTTCTCAAAAATGAAGTCATGATCTTACTTCTATCTGACTTGAATTGAGTTCTCAAAGTACAATATCTTGGTTTTTTATTTCTCAAGATGAAGTTTTTACTTTCACATATGAATTATTAATAGTGTTTACTACATAGTGAAGTGGAATATAAATCGTATCTCATATTGAAGCTCAGTCATCTCAAATCGTACTTACATCAAATACTTTTCCTTCTGAAACTAAAGTCGAAATATCAATTTTTTTATCTCAATCGTATACTTCACTTGCAGTTTCATATACATAATTTTGAGTCACACTATCTTGATATGGTAATTTTGTAGTAATTTGAGTCGTATATTTTTTCCCGTCTTTTTCAAACGCAATATCTACTGGCAATACTAAATCTGAAGAAGAATACACTTGCAATTTCAAACTTGATTTATTTGGCAATATTTGACAAAGAAGTGTATTTGAAGCAACTTTATTTCATAGAGAACTACTTTTTTCTTTTACTGTTCCTGAAGTTCCTGCATAAATAGATTGTGAAGTAAGATTTATATTAATAGTATTTAGACTTGAATTGAGTTGTGTTAATTGACTATTTAATTGGTTAATTTGAATTTGTTCTTGCGATTTTAATGCTTGAATTTGTTCTTCGATTCCGTTTAAGCTTGTTTTTGTTGATTGAATTTGGCTTTCTGTTTGGTTTTTTTGAATATCAACTCCAGCTGTATAACTTCACAATGTATTTGATTTAATATTATCAATACTTGTTTGTACATTTTTTTGAGAATTCAGTGCTGAATTTATTTGAATATCAATATTTAAAATTTGTGTATCATAAGTATTATTAGTTGTTTCTTTTGATTTTATAAGGTTATCAATTCCTGATTTTGCTGTTAATGCTCCTGATCAAAAATCATTAAATAATGAATAATACGTATCAATAACACTTTGTGGAAATGTTGGTGATGACACAGAATCCTTCATAACTTGTTTTATATTTTGTGCAAGATTATCAACTGATTGTAAAATATCTGAGATTTGTTCATCAGAAAATGTAGAAATATTTTCATTTTTCATATTTAATTCTTTCCATTCACTTTCTACTTGCGTTTTTAATTTTGAATTTTTTGCTCAAAGATAAATTTCAAAATTTATATTTGAATTTTTATTTGTCTGTGAAATTGAAAAAACTTCATCTGCTTGAGTGAGAAAATTTCAAAGAAGCGACCCGATTTGTTTTCTTGTATTTTGAATATTTAAAGCTATTTTTTCTCAATCTGACTTTTTTGAACTTTCTGTTTTTTGTTTCAAAGTTTGTAAATCTTTAATTTGTGTTTCCAAAGTATTGTATTGAATTTGCAGTGCATCTAATTGTTTATCAATATCTGATACTCAAAAATCACCACTTAAAGAAATTTTTGAAAGCGAGTCATTTAATATTTTTAATTGCGCTTGTGCATTTTGTTTTTGAATATTAAGTGAATTTGCTTGAGTGGTAAAATTTGATTTTGTTGAAGAAATAATTCCTTGTGTATTTGCTATTTGTGCAACAATCATATTTTTTTGATTTACCAGATTTTGAATATTTGGGTCACTTGAATCTGGTGTAATTTTTGCAATAAGTGTATTTTCTTCTACTTTCATTCCATTTTCACAAGCAAGATATTCAATATTTCCTGCGTTGTTAGAGAGAATATTTTTTACATCACTGGTAATTACTTTTGCTTTTAAATTTACACTTTTTACAGTTCCAGCTTGAATTTGAAATTCATCATTACATATATTTTGGTTCTCTCATTGTGCTACTTCATCTGATGTCGAATCACTTCCACAAGATGAAAGAATAAACAAGAAAAGAGTCAAAATGACTATATTTTTTTTCATATTTTTTTATTAATAATTAAAATTTTTTATAGTTTTTATCTTAAAAGTATAAAAAGTATACTCATAAGCAGAGTATACTTTTTTATACTAAAAGTCAAATTTATTGAAAACTTTTTTTATGTATTCAAGTAAAAAATCTATATTATCATTTTTCAAAAACCCCAATCATCAATCACCTTTCCCGATAACAATAAGATTATCTCATGATTGAAGAGAGAGATGTTCACGAATGTAAACAGGAATTACAAATTGGCATTTTGTTCATAATCTAATAAATAATACATCCTTAATATTAAAATATTGATGGATATCATCAAAATGATCATCACAATTTACAATTCAAAATCATTTGTCATCAAGTAATGCGATTTCATACTCTCCTCAAGCTTGAAATTCTCCGTGTTGCCTTGATTCTTTTGGAACAATAATTTGTCATTTGGGGCCAATAGTTACCACTCAATATATTTTTAAATTGATATTTTTTTTCATACTTTTTATTACCAACTATTTTTGGTATTATATATTTTTTGAATAAAAATCAAATGTGAGTTTTTGAGT
>JAUCDK010000044.1:0-6158 GCA_034675265.1 Patescibacteria group bacterium | reverse complement strand
TTCCCTACATAATGGGAATTATTTGTAAGATTCAAATAATTCAATAAGGCAATTGCATATGTATGATTGATTTGAGTGGTTCTAGTTTCTGTTGCTTCCTCAATGACAAAAGTAAAATATCCTAAATCAAAGCTTTCTTGTGCCGTTGCAAACACACAATCATTACTTTCATATCAACAAATATGAATTTCTTCTATTTTATGATTGTTAAGAAGAGAAAAAATATCTTCGTCACATTTAAAAGCACTTCTTCATAATTTCATAATTTTATACACATTTTTATGATTCTTTAAAATGGTTCAAATTTCAGGAATAATATCTGTTTCAGTTGGGTTTTCACACCAACCAATTTGTTTATACCATAAACTTCCCTCTTTATTATAAGAAATCGAATACACAATAATATCATAATTTCCTTTTTCTATAAGTTTAACAATATTTGGAAGAATATATTTATTTCTTTCGATAATAAATCCATCTTGTACATCTACAATAAAAAGTGCTTTTTTTCTTCCTGTTTGAGGTATAAACATAATTTAAAATTAGTAATTAAATTATTTTTTTCTTTGTGAAATATATTGAGTAAGAAATTCAAGTTTTTCAGACTGTAAATCAGAAATTATTTCCAAACTTTCCTCAGTAAGATTTTCTAAATATTCTCTTGATTTTTCTAACCCCAAAAAGTAAACAAATCATTTTTGTTCTCAACCTACTGATTTTCCAGTTTCCTCAAAAGTCCCTTCTACATCCAAAATATCATCTTTAACTTGAAAAGCGAGTCATATTTTTTTACCGTATTTTATGTATTTTTCTAAATGTTCTTTTTTATATTTTTTATCTGGAGAAAGAGAAAGATTTCAAAGTATAATTCATCAAAATACAGAAACTTCAATGAGAGCACCTGTTTTTTTATTATGAACTTCTAGTAAATTTTCTAAAGTCAGTTTTTCTGGATTTTTTTCATAAAATAAATCTAAAACTTGTCATCCAAGCATTCATTTTATTCCAACAGATTCTCAAAAAGCTTTGATAAGAGTTGAATTTCCTATTTCTGCTAATATTTCAAATGATAGAGAATTGAGTAAATCGCCAGTAAGAGTTGCTAAAGTGTCTGAATATTTTTTCCAAACGGTTAATTCTCCCCTTCTGTATTCATCATTATCCATACAAGGCAAATCATCATGAACCAAACTATATGCGTGAAGTAATTCTAGTGCGATACAAAACTTTATAATATCATCATCATTTTTGATTTCAGAAAAAGTTTTTCAACTCAGAATAAGATAAAATTCTAACGCTAAAATGCTACGAATTCTTTTTCCATTTTTTACTGCATAAAAAGATGCTTCTTTTATAGTATCTAAAGCAGAGTTTTTTTCTGAAGCAAAATATTGTTCTAAATATTCAACAAGAGATGTTTCTATAAAATTTTTATAGTCAAAATACCAATTTGGAAGCACAAAATATATTTAAAAATAAAGTAATTTTATTATAGTAAAAATTTAATTTTTGTAAATATTTGTATTTTTTTAAAAAAATATTATAACATTCGCAGAATTTTTATTTTTTAGCACAACATCGTATATGAATTCTATAAGAAAAAGTCATGCCCCTATAAGTCATACAACCGCACAAATTGAAGAAATGAGAAAAAGTATGAAAGAAAAAAGACTCGAAAGAGCCTCAGCAGTAGAAAATATTCTCAATTGAAGTCAAAATATTTGAAATCAAAGTAATGAATCAGAAATCCCAGAAACAACAAACCTAGATGAAAAATCAATATTAAATAACCAATATACAAGAGAGTGAGACTCTATTTTATATTGAAAAGATAGAGATGTTGAAGTTCTTTATGCCGATGCAAAAAGTTTTAAAACTCCTTTTCAGGATGAAAAATATGCAATTGATGCTCATAATGTATACATAAGCTGAATGCATATACCTGGTGCTGATCCAAAAAGTTTTTCTTTTTACTCAATAAAATGAGTAGATTCAGTATATGCAACTGATAATACAGGAAAAATTTACTATAAATGAGAAACTCTTCCTGTAGATAAAGAAACTTTCCAAGTAGTTTCAACAAGATCTGCATTTGATAAAAATGGAGTATATAACAACGGAAGAAAACTATCTGGAGAAGAACTAAAAAAAATAATTTCAAAGTATAATATTCCTCTCAATACTACCGCATTACGTGTAAAGGAAATACTTAATACAAAAATATTTTAATTATTTTCCAAAATTTCTTTTACAATTTTCAAAAAAATCAAGTGCAATATCAAATTCATTTTCATCAAAATCTGGCCAAAGTTCCTCTGTAAAATAATACTCACTATACGCACTATCATACAAAGTAAAACCAGAATGTCTAATATCTCCTCCAGTTCTTATAATTAAATCTGGTGCAGGAAAATCTTTTGTATCAAGAAATTGTTTAAAGTTTTTTTCATCTAAAGTATTTAAATCTATTCCAGATTCAAATACTTTTTTTATTCATCTTACAATCTCGTCTTGTCATGAATATACAAGCGCTGCAATGAGAACCATTCCTGAATTATTTTGCGTTTCTTGTTTTACTTTTTTAAGTATTTCAACTGATTCAACCGGAAGTTTTTCAATATCTCAAATCGTTTCAAATTTGATATTATTTTCTTGCATATTTGGGAGTAAATCTTCTAATTTCTCAATAAGTTTAATAATTCAAGCAAGTTCTTCTGCATCTCTTTTTACTAAATTTTCTTTACTTAATGCCCAAAGTGTAAGGTGTGTAATATTTTTATTTTTTCCAGCATATTCAATAATATTTTTTGCAGTATCAAATCAAGCTTTATGTCACATAATTGTTGGCAGAAGTCTTTTTTTTGCCCATCTACGATTTCCATCCATTATTATTCAAAGATGCATACATTTATATTAAAAAATAAATTAAAAATGAGGAGTTTAAAATAAAATTTCAAACTCCTACATATTAAACAACTATTTTATCATCAGCCGTGACAACTTTTTTCTCGTATATTTTTAATTCTTGATTTTTATTCATTTCATAAAGTAACGCTCCTGCTACAAATATAGAAGAAAATGTTCCAAAAACTACTCAAAAAATCATAACCAACATAAATCCTTTTAATGTCTCTGGTCCAAAAAGATAAATAGTAATAAGTACAAATACTAAAGTTAAACTCGTATAAATACTTCTGGTAATAGTTTCGTTAATAGAAATATTTATAATTTCTGCTAATTTTTTTGTTTTTAAAAATTGTTTTATATTTTCTCTTACTCTATCAAATACTACAATGGTATTATTAATAGAAAAACCTAAAATAGTTAAAAGTGCGGTAATGAAAAATGTATCTATTTTAAATTCTGAATAAAATAATCCAGTTAATACATAAAGTCCTGAAGCTACAATTACATCTATAAATTGAGTAAATAAAACAATAGTTGCAAAACTTAATGCTGGAACTCAAACAGCTACTCCGTAAAAAGCAAATCCAACATATACCGTAATCCCTACAAGAGAAATAGCTAAAGTAAAAAATGCTGTTTTTTTAATATAATCTCAAAAACTTTTCCCAATATTTGTATATTTATAAAGTACAAAACTTTCATTTTGTTCTTTTAAATAATTCCCCACTTCAGATTGAAAAGTTGTTTTAAAAGTTTCAAGAGTTTTTTCGTCTTGTTCTGTATTAAATCAAACTTCTACTACGATTTTATCTTCTCCAGAAACTTGATATGCTGATAATCCGTTAATGATATTATGATTTTCTTGATTGAATGTATGTCTTTTTTGATCAAGACCTGAAAGAATATTTTCTAAATCAATTTCTCCAGAATAACTATATTCACTTTGAGTTCCTCAAGTCATATCTATTCCATAATTTTTTTCTCAAAAAATAAGAATTAAAACTGAAAGTACTAAACATATTACTGCGATTGAGATATTTACATATCTATGTTTTATAATGTCTAACATATAAAAATAATAATAAAAGTATAATGTTAAATAGAATATCAAAAAATACTCTGATTTAAAGTTGCATTTATTATAAGTTAAATACAATAAAGTCAATTTTAATAATAACTTTTTAACAGTGATAAAAAAAATAACACAAATTATCATTAAAATTTTAAATATTCTCCTGATTGCTATGAGCTTTGCGCTCTTATTTATAGCTATTTTTAAAAAAGAATGGTTTGAACTTTTTATTGAATGGATGAAAGTCGTAATCGAATGACTTTGATATTGGAATTATCTCATTGTATTTTTTAGCGCCCTTATTGAAGCTTTTCCTGTTATTGGGATTGTTCTTCCAGGACAAAATATTTTGCTAATTGTTGGATGATTTTTTGGACATATTAGCAATGAAAATCTCATTTATGTAATAATAATTGCCAGTCTCTGAGCAATTTTGTGAAATTATATTTGATATATTTTATGAAAATATTATTGAGATAGTTTTTTTGAAAAATATGGAGTTTGGTTTGGTATATGAAAAACAGAAGTAAAATATTTAAAAAAATGAATTGATAAATGGTGAGCGCTATGAATCACTCTTTGAAAATTTCATCCAATGACCAGAGCATTTTTGCCATTTATAGCAGGAAGTATGTGAATGAAATCAGGAAAATTTATGCTTTATAATGCAATTGGTTCTATTATTCGGTCGATTGCAATGGTTGTGTTTGGAGTTATATTTGTCGAATATTATAAAATATTTGTTGAATATTCAGGAACTATTTCTATTGTGATTTTATTTTTAGTATGAGGATATATTTATAAATTTAAGAAAAAAGAATTTCTCAAATATTGGCAAGAAAAAAATGCCGAAATGGAGGAAATGAGTAAGAAAAAATAATATTAACTTTAATTTTTAATAAAAATATACATGAATAAAAAATGAATCTACTTAGTATTAACGATTATTTGATGAGTAGTTCCCTATATTTACTTTTGAAAATTTCTTTATGCTAATGGATTAGATTTTGCATTATTTTTTCAAGAATTATTTAGCACAAATATCTGAGCATTTTTCTGACTTGATGTAATTATTTCAGCTTTTGTTTTATTTGCTTTTATATTTCATGAAAAAAAAGTTTTTAAAAATAAAAAGATACTTTTAATTCCAATTATCACTACATTAACCATTTGAGTATCATTTAGCTTTCCTTTATTTTTATATTTGAGAGAAATTGCTCGTGAAAAAAATAATTCATAATTAAAAAAAATGTTTACACAACTCGCACAAAATATACAAGAAAAATTAAAAAAACTCTATACTTCAGAAGAATTAAAAATTATAGAAAGTGGTTTTTGAGTAGAAAAAAGACCAACTACTTTCAGAGTGAATACACTCAAAGCAACAAATGAAGAAATAGAAAATGTTTTACAAGAAAAAAATATTACTTTCTCAAAAATTCCTTATTTATCAAATGGATATAAATTACTCGAAGCTCGTGAAAAAGATCTTTGGGATTTAGAAATTTTTAAATCTTGAAAAATCTATTTACAATGAATTACAAGTCAATTAATTGGGGAAATCATTGCAAAAGATATTGAAAAAAAAGATATAAAAGTTCTTGATTTAACTGCTGCTCCTGGAGGAAAAACTAGTCATATTTCGGCTATTTTAGGAAATAATTGAGAAATTATAGCCAATGAACTTCAAATGGTAAGAAGAGAAAAACTCAAATTTACTATCGAAAGACAATGATGTACAAATGTAGAAATCATTGCTTGAGATGCAAATAATCTAAAAAATAAATTTGAAAAAGAATATTTTGATGTTATTATTGCCGATGTTCCTTGTAGTGCAGAATGAAGAATAAATTTTCATAATGAAAAAAGTTATAAGTTTTTAGAAAAACCTGGAGTGAATAAGAAAAATTATACTCTTCAAAAAGAAATACTCACAAATAATATTGATTTACTTAAAAATGATTGATATATTATTTATTCTACTTGTACGCTTGATGCACTTGAAAATGAGTGAATTCTACATCTTTTAGTTTCAAATTTTAAAAATCTAAAAATACAAGATATTAGTGAATATTTTACTCAAAGTGATATTCAAAAAATTACAAAAAATGGAGTAAAATCATATGAAAATTATATTTTTAATAATGAAGTACAAAAAGCAGTAAGAATTTTACCAAGC
>JAUCDK010000043.1:0-6282 GCA_034675265.1 Patescibacteria group bacterium | reverse complement strand
CTTTATCTTGTCATTTATTTATAAATTCATTTCCAGTAATAGCACAATATTTTGCATATTCTCAGATATATCCGGTAATTTTTCTTCAACCGTAAGGACATTCTCATCTATAAAAAGCCCATTCTTCACATTGTCTATTGTCTTCAAAATAACAAATTCCATATTGACTTCCATCAGTTTTTGTAGCAATTTTTGAAGTTCATCCATTTTCTTCACAATATGAGGCAGCCATATTTGGAAGTCCTACATTTGAAGTATCAGCTTTACAACTTCCTGTGTGTAAAAAAGTTGCGAGTGAATTATTTTCCATTTCACATTTATTTGAAAATGTTTCTTGGATTGGAGGACAAGGTGCTTTGATACATTGAACTTGGATTTCAGCACAAACTGGAGCGTATTCTCTGGTACATGCTTTTTGAGTATTTTCTTTTGCTGTTTCACTTGGACAAACAAATTCACAATTTGGCCCAGTTCTTCCTACAAAAGATCAGTCACTACATTGTTTTGCATCCATGGTACACATTACCATTTCATCTGCAGCTTGTACTTGCATAAAAGAAAATAATGCAAGAGAAAGGAGAATTAATTTTTTCATATAATAAAAATGAGAAAATAAAATATATATTGTATAATGCATAACTGATTTTATTATAAAAAGTGACAAAAAATTTCAAGTTTTAAAGTATTTCTATATAATAAAAATGTTTTTTAATATAAAAATTATATGAACTACAATTTTGAAAATCTAAAAAATTATGCACTTTGGTATTATTTTAGATATTTTCCTTCAAGTAAAAAACTTCTTGAAAAATTAAATGAAAAATCAAAAAATAATGAATTATCACTCAAAGTTTTTGAGAATATTTCCCATCTTGTAAATGATAAACAAGTGGTTTGAGATAAAATAAGACTCTATCTTTTGAGGAATAAAAATTTAAAATATATAAAAGGAAAACTTCTTGAGAAATGATTTGAAAAAAGTTTGATTCAAAAAATTTTAGAAAATGATTTTTTGGAAGAATGAAAAAGTCTTTTGAATCAAAAATCACTTTTTATAAAAATTGAGAACTATAAAAATGCTTGAAAATCAATCCAATATATAAAACAAAAATTAATAGAAAGACCAGAAGATAGGGAAATGGTAGAAAATATTATAGAAGATATATTTCAAGAATGAGAAGATGAAAACTTACAAAAAGAGTTAGAAAAATTACAAAATAAAAATTTAGATAAACAAAAACTTATTCAAAAATTATTACAAAAATGATTTCAATATAATGAAATAAAAAAATATCTATAAAAAAAGAGAATTATTGTAAAAATTCTCTTTTTTTTGTATCGAAAAACTCAATTCTTTTTGCAATTTCTTCTTTTGATTTTCTTTTATAATTCAAAATATAATTGGCAATATTATTCACTACTTCATCAAGTTGATTTATATTTTCAAAGTTGAGTTCTTTTTTTGAATCAAGATCATAGAGTTTTTCACTAAAAGCAATTCCTTCCAAAATATTGTATTTAGAGAAGTGATTTTTAATATTTTCTAAATCTTCTTCATCTAAATATTTATTTGGTATAATGGCAATTTCTTTTTTTTCAAAATTGATAATAGAAAGATTTTCTAAAATTTGTTTACTTACTTTTATATTTTTAAAATTGGCATCAGTGACTACAAAAATAATATCAAAACTCATAATAGTTCCACGAGAAATCATCTCAATTCCAGCTGCTAAATCAGCAACTAAAATTTCATTTTCATTCAAATTCATATGATTTAAAAATACTTTCGACATTTCATAATAATCACACATACTTTCCATTCATCTTTTTTCATCGTCAATAAATCCTAAACTCATGGCTTTAATATTTCAAATTTTGAGAGAATGTTTTTCAACAAAATCATGATTATAATGATAAAATCCATCATTTTCTTTTGGAGAATAAATTCTCTCTTCCCAATCAGTCATAGAAGTTGAGTTTGTATAATTCATAACTTCGTGTTTTTTACTTCAGAAACTTATAAGTTTATCTAAATCTTTTTCCATTCATAAAGCCGTAGCAAGGTTTACATTTGAATCCAAATCAAGAGCAAGTATATCTTTATGTTGTGCTAATTTTTGGATTACAAGTGAACTGAGAGTTGTTTTTCCAGCTCATCATTTTCAGGCAAATCAAATTTTCATATGTTTTTTTATCAAATAATTAATGGCATTTTTTATCTCATTTTAAAATATCAAGTTCTTTCACCCTTTCAAGAGCTTTTTTTCTATCTGAAGATAAAAGAAGAATTTTATCTTTTATATCAAGATAATTTTTTTGTATTTCATCTGAAAAATTATCAATATGAAGATTTCCTGAAATATCAGCTTTCATAACTTCTTTTGAAAAAGGAATGCTTCAAATAAAGTCGATTTTATTTTCAAAATAATTTTTTATATATTCAATATCTTCTACTGTTCTGATTTTATTTGCTATAAAATGAATATTTTCAAAATGTATGAGTTTAAGGGTTTTATAAATATCTTTTGCTACATCAAGATTTTTAGAATTTGGTTCTAAAGGAATAAAAATATGATCAACACTGGCAATAATTCATTTTCCAGCAACTTCGCTTCAGGCAGCAAAATCTATGAATATTATTTCATCTTCTTTTTCTACTAAATTTGAAAGATATATTTTTATGGTTTCGTTGTAAGGACACATTCCAGTAACTCAAATTCTTTGTTCTCTTGGACTTCCAAGTTCGATAAGTTGGATATTTTCATTTTTATAACTTATTTTTGAAAAAACGTTATCATTTTCATCAGTATAAAAAACTCAAATATCATTTTTTGGATAATATTTTCTCTCATATTCACTTCCAGCAACTCAAGATATTTTAAATATTTCAGGTTTGATATCTCATAATTCTAAAATATTTTCATCTTTTTCAAATCATAAATAATCGATTAAGTTTTTGTTTGAATCAGCATCAATGGCAATAATTTTTTTATGTTTTGCCAGTGCTTGTATGAGTAATACTGAAATAGTAGTTTTTCCAGCTCATCATTTTCCTATAATTGCTATTTTCATATTTGAAATTATGTATTAAAATTTTCCCATTTTGCAGTTTCTCCATTTATAGAATAAAATTCATACAATGACCAATTTTGCATATGATTTTCATTTTGAGATATTTCCATAAGTTGAGGAAATCAAATAACTTCTTGAATATCTAAATCTTCTAAACTTTCATCAAAAATATCAATATTGTATTGAGTCAAAAGTATATTTGATAAAAATTGAAGTCTTTTATGACAAATATAAGTTGGTTCTTCACAGTGTTTTTTTAAATCTCAAATCGTTATAATTGCTTTTGGAGAATCTTTATACGCTTGAAGTTTGTATTGCAACCAAACATAAGGATTTTGATATTTCATAGAATCTCAAAGAACCTTTTTTTCTGATTCAAGTCTTGATACTGAATCCAAATATTTATTTTCACTATTTATGAGTCATACAAGTTTTTCTATTTGAGTTTCTAAATCCATATATTTGTGATAATCTGCAACCAGTTGTTGTATTTTTTCATCACTTTGAGTTTGAGTGAGTATTTCTGGATAGAGAATATTTAAAAAATCTTTTGGGATTTTATTTTCTGATATCAGAGTAAAAAAATTATTTTGAGTTTCTTTTTTTCTAATATTTATACTTCCATGTACAAAATCAAATTCATATCATGTAATTTCTCATTTTGCTCTTACAAGTTGAGTTCAAAAAAAATCTATAATTTTTTCTAAATCAGCAAGAGAAATATTTTTTTCTGTTTGAAAACTTTCAGAAATCATAGGATTTTTTTCTCTACTATTTCCAAATAAACTTCATCCAGGAACTAGTCTTTTATAAGTATTTTCTCAGTTTGAAATGATACTATATCAAGGTTTTATAATTTTTTCTTTTTTATTTCAAAAATCAAGAATTTCTTTTATTAAATTTTTATAAAATTCTGGAGAAAAATTTTCTGAAATATTTGGAATATGAATTGGTGATTTTTTTCACATATCGTGAATCCAATCAAGCACTTGTTGTTCATTTTTTCAAATCCAAGTCAGTCAAATAATATTCGCAACTTTTACTTGAGTTTTCATAATTTGTTTTTGAGCTTCGCTTCTTTGCTCAAAATGTTCAACATCAACAAGAGTCACAATATTTATATCAAATCAGGCTTTTTCTAAAATACGAGTCAAATTTCATCCCCCAGCAATTCCACTTGGTTCGATAAAAAGTATTTCATTTGAGTCTTTTAATTTCTCAATAATTTTTTGAAAACCTTGATCATCATCACAACAAATACATCATTTTTGTAGACTTTCCATTGGTTTATCTCAAAATCTTGTCATATCAACATTAATACTTCAAATATCGTTTACTATAATACGATAGGGAAGTTCGACATGAGGAAGAAGAGTATTTAAAAATTGAGTTTTTCCACTTCATAATGCGCCAAGAATAAGTACAGCTTTTGGCTTTTGAGTTTGAGTTTCATTGGTTTCTATTGGAGAGTTATTTCAAAAATTAAGCATATTTTTTAGTTATAATTATAGAATTAACAAGTTCATTTTTTGGATGAATTTCTAGTAAAATTTGAAAATATTTGTTTAAAAATTTCTTTTCTACTTTTTTATACATAAGTTGTCGAATTCCATTACTTGAGCGAACGAGAAAATAATTACATGAAATATTTTTGTAAATATTTTCAAGAATTTGTTGTTGAAAATCATTTTCAAAAATCAAAGAAGCGCCAATAACAACATCATATTTTTTTTCTGTTTGAATGTTTTGAGCATCTCCAGAAATAAAATGAAATTTATTTTCTAATCCAAGTTTCAAAATCAGCTTTTTGGAGATTTCAAGTGCAGATTCAGAAATATCCATAAGAGTAATTTCTATATCATAATTTTGAGCATATAAAATAGCGCTGAGTGGAAGTGGACCGCTTCAAATAAAGAGCATTGTTTGTATTTTATCTTGAAATAAAATTATATTATTATATTCAAGCGCAGATAATTTTTTGTAATTATCAAAATATATAAAATTTGCAAGAGCTTCTTTGGGATTTTCTGAGTGAATAATTTGGTTTGCATAATATAATTCCATTTGATATTCTGCATTTGAACAAATATGATTTATTTCTCTTACTTTTGGAGTAATTTTTATAAAATCTTTTCTACTTTCGGTACAATAATTATATAATTGAGTAAAAACTTTATTGGTTTCTTCACATGGTGAAAGAGTTTTTAGATTTTTTAATTCATTTTCAAAGTAAGAGATCATATTTTTTCATAAATAATTAAAATTAATTTGGATGTTATGAAAAAAGTTATATATGTCAAACTAATTTTATAAAAATAAAACTTTTTGAAAAAAATAAAAAAAAAGTATAATGCAATATATAATATTAATTTCAAAAATATGCATGAATGTTTAAATAATGTTTGGAAAGAACATAAATGAGTAGAAGTGACTCATTCGATTATTCATTATTTATATGCAATTGATTTTTTGCTGAAAAAACAATGATATGCAAGAGCTGTTGATATTGCGAACAATTTAGAAATTACTCCAGGAAGTTGTAGTATTTCACTCAAAAATTTATTGAAAAAATGATTTATAAAAGAAGATGAAAATAGATTTATATTACTATCTGATATGTGAAAATCTGTAGTAGAAAAAGCTCTTGGAAAAAGAAAAACTTTAATGGATTTTTTTCAAAATAAATTATGAATAGAGAATAAAAAAGCTGAAATAAATGCTTGTAATATAGAACATTTACTTGATGATGAAATTATAGAAAAATTACAAAAATATGTTTAATGAAAATCAATTCACTCTCGATTTATGATGAGAGTATCAAATTCCTAAAAAACTTATTATTTTAAAAGATATTATTATTGATAGAAAATCAAAATATACTCTTGTTGGATGATATGTTGAGTCTGAAAAAGAAGTAAAAGAATTTATGAAATTTTTAAAGAAAGATAAATATTTTATGCAATCCACTCATAATAGTTATGCATATCGTATCAAACTTGAAAATGGAAGTATGCTAGAATGAAAAAATGATGATGGAGAAACTTGAGCTTGAATGTGTATTTTGAGAGAAATTCAAAGAGAAAATGCTAAAAATTTAATTGTAGTAGTAACGAGATATTTTTGATGAATTTATCTACAAACAGATAGATTTAAAAATGTAATAGATGCATGTAAAATGTTTTTTGAACAAACAAAAAAATAGACTTCCAA
>JAUCDK010000042.1:0-6984 GCA_034675265.1 Patescibacteria group bacterium | reverse complement strand
AAGGGATTTCATATGATGAATTTTATCTTTATATAACAGAAAAAAATTTAAAACCTTATACAAAGCATTTAGAGGTTGAGGATAAATTACCAAAAAATAATTTTAAATCTAAAAAATCACTTTTAAGCTCATGGATGTGACTTTTAAGTATAACTGAAATTATGGCATGATGAAAAATGTATATTTCAGCTATTGAGGAATATCTCAAAACTGGAAATAAATTGAAATCCGCTAAATTTGCCCTTGCAATGTGAAAATTTTTACCAGATGAAGTAAAATCAGAATTAGAAAATGTGGTAGAAGGAGAAGAGAAAAAAATCATGGAAGACACTATGTCAAAACTGAAATCAAAAAATACATCAGAAATGATAGATGCGATTGAAAAAATATTATTTTCTTCAAAGCCATATGATCCAAAACTGGAAGCAGCTTTAATGACTACGATTTCAAAATTTCATTTTTTATATCCAAAATGATTAGCGAAATATAAAGGACAATTTTTATGGTATCAAGCTTTATGAGGAAAAATTTGAGATCAAACTTATATGAAGTATAAAGCACAATGTGAGGCTGACTCAAAAGCTCCAGGTTCAAATCCTATCCCTTTTACAGAAGAGTTTCTTTTAGAGGAATTACTAAAAAAACAAGTAGGGGCGAAAAAAAGAAGAAATAAATTTGATAAAGATTATGGAAAATATAGAAATCAATGATTATCAGAAGAATTAGAAGATGGGAGTAATAAAACAAGTGATTTTGCTACATTGGATGGTAGATTGTGATATTGTATTGGAGAATTTGAAAACCTTACTTATGCAAACTGAATTTGATGAATGGAAAATGTTTGGGCAAAATGACCAGATCCATGATTTTTAATGAATACTTTACCATTTGTTATTTTAGCATCAGGAATGAGTATGGATTTTACACAACCATTAGTAAATAAGGTAAAATGATATTGATATACAACAGCTTTTTCTTCATTAGCACTTATTTCAAATGAGGAAAAGTTAAAAAAATATAATAAATACGTTCTAAAAGTAATTGAGTTAATGAAAAATTGACCAATGTACAGTGAATTTAAAGCTATTGATTCTCAAAAGACACAATCCGCAAAAATAACAGCAACCTATAAATTTTGGATGAAATATTGAGCTGAACTATATCCAAAAATTAATATGAATGATGGCCTTGTTATAAGTGAAAAAGATAAGGAAGGAAATGAAATATTAAAATGGTATTATATCGCTATTAAAGAAGGAGTTCATGATACAGATGATTTTAAAAATGGAATTAAAAAAGATGATATTGAAGGATGATTTATTGATATTGATAATAATCCTATCGCTGCTACTTGAGCTTGATTTGATAAAATAGGATTTGTGGATGGATGAAAATATGGTTCTAAAGTATCATATAAATATTTAAAAATGCATCTTGATTATTTTAAAAATGTTATTTCAGATACAAATATTGATATAGAAAAAAGAAAAGAATTATTTTTTCAACTTTATAAAAAAATAGAAAGACATATTTTTTCAGAAATTAGCTGATTTATCAGTAGATGAGGTCCACAATGATATAAATCTTATACGTGTGTGATCGATGCAAGAAAATGATGAATAGAGGTTTTTCCAGAAAAATTTACAGATGAAAAAGAAAAATTCTCAGAAGATGAATATGACCAAAAATTAGAGGCAAAGTGGAGCGAATTTTTAAATGGAGAATTATTTCCAGCATCAGATGATGATGTAAACTGAAATATTTGAGATACAAAAAAATCAATTGACCAAATTTTGAATTCTAATAATTCATAAAATAAAAAATTACACCTAAGGTGTAATTTTTTATTTTTTCCAATTTGTAAGTATCGTGTCCAAAACTATTTCATAATTTCAAGAATTTCTTGCACTATCAGTCCATCTTACAATACTTTCTACTTTCATTTTTTGAGGAGGAGAGAGATTATCCACATAGCTTATTTTAATTTCTCTTGTAAAAAGAGGATTAAAATTTTCTCATCATGATTGGGTATAAAGTCAACCACTTCAAATATTTACTCTAAAACGATTTCTATAATTGATATCAGAATAATTTCCAGAAGTCGCTCCAGATAAAAACCATCTATTATTTGATTCATTTTGATACACAATATAACTTCAAGATTGAATCATTGTAGTTCAACTTGCTGCTAAAATACAATTTCAATCATAATTGAAAGTATGCCAACAATTTCCAGTATTTGCAGCAAATAAAAGCCAATTTGTATCTCTTATATTCATAAGCGCTTCTATTCATTCTCTTGCCATTGAAATTGCTTGAACTCTATTTGATGTACTAGTAGCAACATTTTGAGAATTTATGAAAATACTATACATTCATATGATTCATATAACCACTATCATCATCACTACAATTGATTCTATAATAGTTGTTCCTGACCTAGAAAATTTCATATTATGAAAATTATATATCTAAAAAGAATTTGTATGTATTGTATAAAAAATTGATTTTTTTTCAAATTATTTTTTTTATTGAAAAAATTATCTTTTTGCTTAGTATAGAAAAGAAATTAATTTTAAATATATGAGACAATACCAAAATTTTTATTTTGAAAATTTTAGCTTTGATATCAACACTTGAGAAGCAAAATTTATTTATTCATTTGATGAAGATATTTTTTTTGAGGAGAAAATATATTTTTTTGATTCTCATTTTCCACTGAGAGAAAAATTAGATATTCAAATTATTGAAAATATATTATTTCATATTCATATTGCGTTATGAATTAGCTATTATAAAAGCTTTCTTTCAAAAAATCTTGTACTAAAAACTGGGAAAATAAATCAGTCACAAATTAATTTTTGGAAAAAATTTTATCTACACGGACTTGGAGAATTTTTTTATAAAAATAAAATAAATCCAGAAGGATTACTTAATTTTTCATCAATATCAGAAAAACAATACCAAAAATTAGATTTTACAGTAAATGAAAAATATCTTGTTCCAGTTGGAGGATGAAAAGATTCTATTGTTTCTATAGAGCTGTTAAAACAAATGTGACAAACAATAGATTTAGTTACTTTTGCTCAAAATGATAATATTTTATATGAAAATACAGCTCAAAATGCAAATTTGAAAAGACTTTTTATACAAAGACAACTCTCAAAAAATATTTCAGAAGTAAATACTTTATGAGCATATAATTGACACGTTCCTATAACATGAATGATTGCATTTATATTGGAACTTGCAAGTTATTTATATGATTATAAATATATCGTTCTTTCAAATGAAAAATCTGCTAATTTCTGAAATACAATGTATTATGGATTTGAAATAAATCATCAATGGAGTAAAAGTTTAGAATTTGAAAAAGATTTTTGAGAATATGTAGGAGAATATATTTCATCAGATACTCAATATTTTTCTCTTTTAAGACCGTATTATGAATTAAAAATTGCAGAACTTTTTGCAAAATTTTGAAAAAAATATTTTACGAATTTTTCAAGTTGTAACACAAATTTTAAAATATTTAAAAAAGATGTAAAAAATACATATTGGTGTAATTCTTGTCCAAAATGTGCTTTTGTTTATAGTATACTTAGGCCATTTTTATCTCATGAAGAAACAATAAGTATTTTTTGAAAAGAATTATATGAAGAAACCTCTCTCGAAACTTTATTTCGTGAATTAGCTGGAATATCAGGAATTAAACCTTTTGAGTGTGTTGGTACCAATGAGGAAGTTGTTTTCGCTATGAATAAAGCATTAGAAAAATTTCCTAAAAAACTTCCATTTATTCTTGAAATTTTTCAAAAAGAAGTACAATCAAAAATGTCGCTAGAAGATTTTGAAAATATTAGAAAAAAAGTGCTTATAGCTGATTTTGATAATCAAATTATCCCTGAAAAT
The DNA here is from genome assembly GCA_034675265.1 of Patescibacteria group bacterium. Classification (GTDB taxonomy): domain Bacteria; phylum Patescibacteriota; class Gracilibacteria; order BD1-5; family UBA6164; genus UBA7396. Next base: position 3,072 of record JAUCDK010000042.1, on the reverse strand, counting down.
TTAATTAAAGAATTAAAAAAGTATGAACAAATATAATGCCGTGTTATTAAAAATAAATCATTTATTTCAAAAATATCCAAGAGAATACTATGTATTTGGATTTTTTTGAGTATTTGCAACCATGATTGTTATCGAGCTTTTTTCATTTACTGTGATAAATCATGCATATTATAAAGATTTAGCAATAAAACAACAAACTTCTACTACTAAAACTCCTGTTTCAAGAGGAAGTATTTTTTCTGATAATGAAAAATGAAAAGTACTCGCATCATCAGTTGATTTAAATGATCTTGCTATTGATCCTTCATTGGAATGAAATAAAGCAAAATTAGCAACATTTTTAACAGATGTTGTGTATACGGAAGTATGTTATTTAAAATCTGCAAATGATTGTAAAAAAGCTTTGAATAAATTTTTATGAGTATTAGAAACTCCTGATTTTAGAATGAATGAAGTCTATTTAAAGGAGAAAATTTTGGCAAGAGTAAATGAAAGAATTTCCAGAACAAAAGTAACCAGTGTGCTTTTAAAGGAAGGATTAACCGTAGAACAAGCATTTGAATTGGAAAAATTAAATATTTCTGGATTATATGTAAACGGAACGAATTTATTTGTAAATCCTGAGGAGGTTGTAGATCAGGATTTTGTTGCAAATAGAATTTCTCTTATTACTTCAGATGAGGAATCAACAGTAAAATATTTAATTAGAAAAAGAACACTGAGATATCTTCTCATTCAAACAAAATTATCAATTTCAACTTCTGAATACGTAAAAACAAAACTCGAAGAAGAAAGACAAGCATTTGCAAGAGGATTTCTAAAAAGAGAAGATATGATGTCACAATTTATTATTATGTCATCAAATCAACATAGATATTATCCAGAAGATGATATGGCTTCAACAATTCTTTGATTTGTTGATAATTCTTGAGAATGAAGATATGGTATTGAATGATATTATAATCATATTTTAAAATGAAAAACTTCTCAAAGTTATGCAAAAAAAGATATTATGTGAAGACTTATTGAACCATTGAGTTTAGAGGATCAAACAGGTCTTGCATGAGCAAATATTACTCTTACTATTGATAGAAATGTACAAAAAGCAGTAGAAGATATTATCGATGTAGATATTTTTGATTATCAAGCAAATAATATCAGTGTAGTTATAATGGACCCAAAAACTGGAAATGTTATTGCTATGGCAAGTCATCCAAGATTTAATCCAAATTCACCAGGGGAAGCATTTGAGCTTATAAAAGTAACTCCGGAAAAATATCCAAATCCACTTATAAATCTTTTGGGGTCAAGAGTGTTAGCTGTTGATAATATTAATGGAGATGAATATATTTATGATGGGAAAAAATTATTTTTAAGAGAAATTTCAAGAGATGAATTTACAGATCCAACATTAGAAAAATATGTATTTGCAAATAGACAAGGAGGATGAGTTTATAAAAATGATATTATTCAAGATTTGTATGAAGTTTGAAGTATTTTTAAACCAATTGTATTTGCAGCATGAATTGATAGTTGAGAAATAAAAAGATATGATATGTATCGTGATGAATGATTTGTAAAAATTGATAATTTTAAAATTAGTAACGTTGCAACACAATGTTTATGATATAATACATTTCAAAATGCAATGAACTATTCATGTAACGTATGAATGATTAGAATTGCTCAAAAAATATGAGCGTCTATTTTTTACAAATATATTGAAAGTTTTGGTATTGGGAAGAAAACATGAATTACCCTTGAAGGAGAAGTGTTTTGAAGATTAGAACCATATGAAAGATGGTCAAGAGCTCAACTTTTTACAACTTCGTTTTGACTTTGAATCAATGCAACTATGATTCAAATGGCAGCAGCATATAGTGCTTTGGCAAATGGATGAATTTATTATAAACCTCAAATTGTAAAATCAATTGATTTTACTGATGGAAGAAGTATCGTGAATAAACCAGAAGCTACTCATAGAGTTTTAAAAGAGGAAACTTCAAAAATTATGACGGAAGTATTAGTAGATTCAGTAAATCATTGAGTGGCAAAACATGGGGGAGTAAAATGATATTCTATAGCATGAAAAACTTGAACGGCTCAAATTGCATATAAATGATGATATGAAACATGACAAGCTTCAACAAGATGATTTTTTGCTTGATATGCACCTGCTGAAGATCCAAAATTTGTAATGATTATTAAACTAGAAAGACCAAGAACAAGTTTGTATGGTTGAGAAACAGTTGCAAGAACATTTTCAAGAATTTCTCAATATTTATTTAATTATTATGCTATTCCTCCAAAGGAAACAAAATAAAAATCATTCGTAAGAATGATTTTTATTTTGTTTGTAATACAAAAACTTTTGCATCAATATTTTTTCATTTTTATCTAAAGCCAAGAACAACAAAAAAAGGTTATAGAGACTGCAGTCTGTATAACCTAATATGTAAAAATATGTAATTTTTATAGTATGTTTTTCGTTTATTTAAAACGAAATGGTAGTGCCTAATATACCGTTAAAACTATTTACCTCTAAATCATTCCTTGAAACTATCTTATCAATACTAGTTTTTTCATTATCTTCTCATAAATTTCAAAAATCACTTCATCAAGAATCATCTCAAGAATTATTAGCAAATTTGAAAAATACTATAGTTTTTCAAGATTCATATAAAACTATTTTATCAACAAACTCTTTAATAAGCTCAATTTTATTTTCTTGTGTAATACTTTTCAAATTCTTTTTAAATACCTTTATTATTTTATTAAGATTTTCTTTATTTTCATCAATTCTTTTTAATTTAACAATAAAATCATTTAACTCTACTTTTCTTTTATTAAATAACTCTAATTCATCTTCCATAGATTTTATAGCTTCTTGTTTTATCTCTTTTTCAAAATCATTCTCTGTTAAATAAATATCTTTATACAAATTCTTTAATCAACAAGAATATTTTTCAATTTTCTTTAAAATATCGTGAAACTCTTCCTTATAATTTTCAATTAAATTAGGGTCTTCCCCAGTTGACTAAAAAAATATCTTAGTATACTGGCATTATGAAG
>JAUCDK010000041.1:0-7462 GCA_034675265.1 Patescibacteria group bacterium | reverse complement strand
TTTTTGAGTTTATTTTCTTACATTTTAGGAAATAATATTGTTTTATCAGTAAAAGATTATCTTCAAGAACAAATAAAACCTTTGGTTGGATGAGATATGGTTTTATCAAATAGGGAAGATTTGGATGAAAGTGCATTCAGAGAAAAATATGAAAATACTTTTGAAATAGCAAAAAATATTTCTATTAATTCAACTCTGTTTGATGAAAATAAAAATCCAAATCTGGTAGAACTTGTATATCATACGCCAAATTATCCATTTTATAATCAGTTTGAATATGAGATAATAAACCAAAGTGGAAGTTTGATTGTAAATCAAGCAACTTTGGATAAATATGGAAAAAATATTGAAATTTTATGAAAAAATTATCAAGTAAAAGGAATTATTAAAAAATCTCCAATTTGAGATATTAGTTTATATGCAAATCAAAACACACTCTATCTTCCTATTGATCAATTTGATGCCAATTTAAATGCAAGTAATTCTCGTTTAGAATATAATTATTATCTTCTTTTTCAGTGAGAATATGATGAAAGGTATAAAGAAATTTTATCAAATGATGTGCTTTTAAAAGATTTTAGAGTGAGAAGTTTAAACGATAGAAATGATTATATTTCAGATACAACCGATAGATTTTATGTATTTATAAATTTTTTTAATTTAGTGGTTTTCGTTTTAACTTTTTTCATTGTTATTTTATCATTGGAAACATTTTTTAAGAAAATAAAAGGTACTTTATGACTTTTAAATATTTTTGGATTACAAAAAAAGAAAATATTTTTGTATAATTTTATTGTATTATTTTTTGTGTTTTTTGTTGGGTTTATACTTGCATATCTTTTAAATGTGTGAATAATGAGCCTTCTTGCAACGCAATATGATTTTTTTCAAAGTAAATTGGAGTCTTTTTATAAATGATTTTGAGTTACTATTATTTTACTTTTGGTAGGAATTTTTTCTCCAATGTATAAAATATTTAAATCAGATATTTCTGCTTTACTGAAAGATGAAGGAAATTTTTCTCATTTTAATTTTACTGATTATGTTGTGTACTTATGACTGATTTTTTCTTGATTTTTATGAGTAAATTTGATTTCTGGAATTACTATTTTTGAGAGTTTTTTGTATAGTTTTTTATTTATTTTTATTATTGTTTTATTTTATGTTTGAATAGAAAAAATATTACACAAAAATTTTTCTTTTTTCTTTCTGAATGCAAAAAATAAAATTTCTAAAAATTTTTACTTTTTTGATGCTATCAGAAGTACAATAAAACCTGGAAATGTTTCATTTCTTATCATATTTTCTGGAATTATTTCATTTATTTCTATTTTTATATTTTATGTTTTTTCTGGAAGTTTTTTGAGTTATTTAGGAAATATTACTCAAAGTTCTAATGATACTTTTGTTATCAATGTACAAAAAGATGATTTGCAAACGGTGGAAAAATATTTTAGTTCAGATGAAATTTTTGAAATCGTAACTTTGAGAATTCAGCAAATAAATTGAAAAACTTTACAAGAATTTTTGTGACAAGAAAGAGTTCCAAGACAATTTTGAAGAGAATTTTCTTCAACAACAAAAGATTTAGAAAATAAAATTTTATCTTGAGAAAAATTATCTGTTTGATGAGTTTCAGTAGATAGAGAATTTGCTTCTGAACTCTGACTCAAAATTTGAGATGAAATTGTTTTTAGTGTTGCTGGACTTGAAAAAACACTTAAAGTAGTGAATTTTAGAGAAGCAGTGAGAAATGGAACGAATCCTTTTTTCTATTTTCAACTTGATGTAAGCGATTTTGAAAAATTTCCTAAAAATTATATTATATCTTACAAAGAAAGCGAAAAACCACAAAATCTTGAAAATACTTTATCAAAAGAACTTGGAAATCATTTAACATTTATAAAAACTCGTGAAATTGTTGAAATTGTTATTAATATTGCGAATAAAATTTTGATAGTTGTGTATGTGTGTTTATCTTATATTTTTATATTTTCATTTTTAAGTTTTATTGTTTCACTTTCATTTTTATCAACTTTTAAAACAGCAAAAATAAAATTATTAAATATTTTATGATGAAAAAAAGAGTCGCTTGTTTCAGCATTAAGTTTTGAGTTTTGATATTTAGTTTGTATTTGATTGCTTTTTAGTATATTATTTTGAAGTTTGTTTCTTTTAATTTTATTTTATTTTATTAAATATTTTTCTCTTCATTTATTTTCATATTTTATCTGAATAATGATTTTATTATGACTTTTTCTGGTAATGATTTTATTTGTATATTTAAAAAATAAATTTTTGAAAATATAGTACGTTTTAAAATTGCAATAAAAAAATAACAAATATAATACTAAAAATTTATTTGTTATTTTTGTTTATGAAATACCATTGTTCTGGATGTGATTATATTTATGATGAAATTGTTGGAGATGAAGATTTGTGAATTGAACCAAAAACTTTTTTTGATCATCTTCCAAGTGATTTTTTCTGTCCTTTTTGTGATACTCATAAAGATGATTTTATTGTGCTTCCTGAGGAAATAAATTATCCTTTGAATGCACAAAAACTGACTCCATTTGAGCAAGAACATTTTCCAGAATATGAAATAGAATGAGATATTTTGAAATATGTTTTTGCTGAAACCCAACATCCAAATGATGAAAATCATTTTATTTATAAAGTTGCTTTATTTGATGAAAGCGGAGATGAAATATTAAAAAATCATTTTGAAGTTTGAGACGAAGTAAAATGAGAATTTGATATTGATTATTTAGATAGTTTTGAAATCAGAGTTTTTTGTATAAAAGATGGGATTTTTTCGACAGGAATTATAAATAGATAAAAATTAAAATAAAAAAAATCTTTCATTATGAAAGATTTTTTTTATAAGTAAAAAATAAATATTTTTAAGATGTGTAAATGAAAAAGTCTCTGAAAAAAATAATTGCAAAAAAACAGATTTTTAGTATTATTTATTACAGTTTTTATTTGTTAATTAAGAAAGATGACGTTAGAAAATTTATTATTTCCAGAAATTGTAGACACACCAGAAACTATTTTGAAAAAATATCCAAAAAGACCAAGTTGAAAAGTAGTAACAAGAATTGCTCCTTCACCAACAGGATTTTTACATATTTGAGCAGTATATTCAGCAATGCTTGATAAAATTGTTGCGAGTAAAAATGATGGAATTTTCTTTTTAAGAATTGAAGATACTGATCAAAAAAGAGAAGTTGAGTGAGCTGGAAAAAAATATGTAGAAATTTTGAAAAAATTTGGACTTGAATTTGATGAATGACCAATCGGAGAAAATGGGGAAGATGTGGGAAATTATGGACCATATACTCAATCACAAAGAGAATATATTTATAAAGTTTTTATTAAAGATTTAGTGAAAAAAGGACTTGCTTATCCATGTTTTTTAACTGAAGAGGAAATTACAGCTACTCGTGAAATTCAAGAAGCTTCAAAAATTCCAACTGGGATTTATAAAGAATATTCTCCTTGGAGATATGCAAGTTTTGAGGATGTAAAAACAGCATTGAATGAAAAAAAAGATTTTGTAGTGAGATTAAAATCATCATGAGAACTTATGAGAAAAATTGAAGTAGAAGATTTGATAAAATGAAAAATTTCTACACAAGAAAATTTTCTTGATATTGTTATTTGTAAAAGTTCAGGAATCCCAACCTATCATTTTGCACATTTGATAGATGATCATTTAATGGGAACTACTCATGTGATTAGATGAGATGAATGGTTTGCTTCTGTTCCACTTCATTATGAATTATTCCGTATGATGAATTGGGAAGTTCCAAAATATGCACATTATGGTCCGCTTGTAAAAATCGATGGAGACTCAAGAAGAAAATTATCAAAAAGAAAAGATGCTGAAGCTGATGTAGAATTTTATTTTCAAAATGGATACTTTATTGAAGCGATTCTTGATTTTTTATCAAATATTTTAAATGCTTGATTTGAAGATTGGAGAAAACAAAATCTTGAAGCAAGTTATCTTGATTTTGATTTTAAATTAGAAAGAATCAACTCAGCTTGAGCTCTTGTTGATATGGATAAACTTACTTTTGTAAATGCAGCATATATTAAAAATCTTCCAACAGAAAAACTCTATGATGCATTAGTAGAATATTTACAAACTTTTGAAAAAGAATTTTATGAAAATGTATTTTTGAAAGCTGAAAAAAACTATAATATTGCTATTTTAACAGAATTAAAAACAAGACTTACTACTTTAAAAGAATTTACATCACTCACAACATTTTTCTATAATGATTTTGAAATGAATGAAGAGAGAAAATCACTTCTTATAAATCCAAAAATGAAGATAGAAAATCTTGACATTGTGAAAAAATGATTACAATTGGCACTAGGTATATTAAGTGCTAAAAATACAGAATTTGAAAATATAGAAGAAATAAAAAATCTTTTTGTAGAAGAAATAAAAAATGCTGAAATGAAAAATGGTCAAGTTTTATGGCCAGTAAGAGTTGCTCTTTCATGAGAAGAATTTTCTCCAGGGGCATTAGAATTAATTTTTATACTTGGAAGAAAAAAGTCAATAGAAAGAATACAAAAAGTTTTGAGTTTCGTATAAAAGTATAGTATTATGTTTTTAGCAACAAGCAAAGAAGAAAAAGAAAGAGTTGATATGAAAAAAGGAATATGTTATTTTTTAAATTGAAAATTATGAATTACCAAATGTTAAAAACGTTAATAGATTCTCTGCTTACAAACTTTAGATGTCCAAATTGTGAATCACAGGTTGGAGAATCAAATATTGAAATAGTTGGAGCAGCAGGAACAAGTATAAATCTTGATATTGCTTGTGGGCAATGTTCAAAACATACTTTTGTAAAAGCAGAAGTTTCACAAATGAATTTATCAAATATTCTTGATATGACCAATGGAAATATTGATGAATTTAAACAAAGATTGAGTCAAAGATTATCTGGAATTTCTATGAAAAAAACAGACTGAATCGAAGATAAAAAAGCTCAAATTAAGGAAAAACAAATTTTAGAACTTAGAGAAATATTTAAAAATAAAAATACGAATGTAGAAGATTTTCTTTGACAAAACTAAAATTTTGACAAACAAACAATAAGAAGTATATTACTTTAGTAGTATACTTCTTAATTTTTTGCTATGAAAAAAGCTATTTTAATTATTTTGTCTATTTTTGTATTATATTTGGTGTCAATTTTTGCACTTCCATCAGTTTCATCATATATCGGAGACAAAGTTTGACTTACAGAATTTAATAGTTGAGTAATCAAAGCAAGAGATGAAGTAAATGAATTTTTTAGTAGTTTTGATATTATTTGAAAATATAAAGATACAAAAGATTCAGCATTAGAAATTAAGCAAAATATTGAAATTCAAGTACAAGATACAAAGGTAAAAATAGAGGAAATTCAAACGAAAGTTGATGAAACAGGAAAGGCAATTGATGAAACAACAAAAGCAATTAACAATACAGTAAATACGATTAATGATTTAGGAAATAGTATTAGTAATATTGTTTGATGAACTGGTGAAACACAACAAATGCAAGAAACTTCAACAGAAAATAAATAAGTAATAATTTTTTAATATACAAATATGATTTTAGCAGATAGCGAAATAAAAAAATATTTTAATTCAGGAGAATTAAAAATAGAATCTTTAGGATGATATAATGTTTTAGAACAACTTGGACCTGCAAGTTTGGACTTTAGACTTTGAAATACATTTAAATATTATAAAAGAGATAGTTTAACTTTAATTGATCCAACTCTTTGAGTTGATGACAATCATATAGAAACAGTTATTTTAGATGAAAAAACACCTTTTATTCTTCATCCAAGACAATTTGTACTTTGAGTAACTATGGAAAAAATCAAAATTCCATATGATTTAGTAGCAAGATGTGAATGAAGAAGCTCAATTGGAAGACTTTGAGTAGTAATTCACTCAACAGCTGGATATATTGATCCAGGATTTGAAGGAACTATTACCCTTGAAATTACAAATATTAATGAAGTTCCAGTAGCGCTTTATCCAGGAATGAGAATTGGACAATTTGCTTTTGAAAATATTTCAGGAGTAGTAGAAATTCCATATGATAAAAGAAAATGAAGTAAATATATGGGGCAAGTTTTACCTGAACAATCAAGAATTAATAAGGATTTATATTAAAAATTTTAAACAATTATTGTATGAGATTAGACTTATATATTTCCCAAAAACTTTGAGTTTCTAGAAATAGAGCTCAATTTTTTATAAAACAGGAAAAAATTGTCATCAATGGCAAAATTATTTCAAAAGTTGCATATGAAGTAACTCAGGAAGATAATATTATATCAAATATAGAGGAAATAAATTATGTTTCAAGAAGTGCATTAAAACTAAAGGGATTTTTAGAACAACAAAATATAGATGTTCAAAATGCTGTATGTGTTGATGTTTGAGCAAGTACTTGAGGTTTTACACAAATATTAATCGAAAAAGGTGCAAAAAAAATATATGCCATTGATGTTGGGACATCTCAATTACATGAAACACTTCAAGGCAATAATAAAATTGTAAGTATTGAAAATACAGATATTAGGAAATTTGATAAAAACAATATTCAAGAAGAAATAGATTATATCGTTTGTGATGTATCATTTATCAGTCTTTCTTTGATTATAGACTCTATTTTGGATTTAATGAATAATCATACAAAAACTATTTTACTTTTCAAACCTCAATTTGAAGTAGGAAGTGAATATCTTACCAAACTTGGTGTTCCTAAAAATAATGAAATTATTCAAAAAAAATTACAAAATTTTTTCTTGATTTTAGAAAAAAAATCAGTAAAAGTAAATCTCGTGTGTGAATCGAGTCTATTTTGAGAGAATTGAAATAGAGAGATATTTATTTTTATAGGGAAATTATGCTAAAAAAGGAGGATAGGAATCATCATCAGAATCAGGAAAAAACATCGCATGCTATCGATGGTGTTTCTATTTCAACTGGTGTTATGAATATTTTAAAACCATTTGAGCTCATTATCGAGGAAATTAGAACGAAGTTTTTAGCGTGAGAAGATGATTTTGAAGAATTCCAAAAATATTTTCAAGATTATCATTTTTTAGAAAAAGTAAATGCATATATTCTTGATAGATTTAGACAAATTGTAGAGAGTAATTCTTTGAATTCGTATAATGAAATATATTTCTTTCTATATTTATTTTCATTAAAAGTATGAGAAAGTATTTTTGATAATGGAGATATTTATAATGAAAAAAATTTCACGGGATTATTTGAAAAATATGTTTCAAAAATTCAATCAATTGAAGATTTAAATACTATTCAAGCAGATATTCAAATTCAATCATTTGCACGTTTGTGTGGCGTTTTAAATTTAATTTGTGTTTTAAGTCAAAATAATAATTTAAAAAGAGAATTTATTTTTTCT
>JAUCDK010000040.1:0-8348 GCA_034675265.1 Patescibacteria group bacterium | reverse complement strand
ATTTATCTTTTGGATCTTGTGCTTTTCCGTTTAAGGAAATAATTTGTTTTGTATTTCATCATAATTCTCCTTGTATATTTAAAAGAATATTTCCTGCTTTTATTTGAATAGAATTATCAGGATTTGGATAGTTTCAAGTTTTGATTTTATATATAGAGAGTCATCAAAATGCTGTTTTTATATCACTCATTCTTACGCTATCTCTTGCACTTGATACATATCACTCAAAAGAAATCCACAAAAGCGTAGAAAGGATACTGATAATAGTTATTACTATAATCAATTCAACTAAAGTAAAAGCATTTTTTATTTTTTTCATAACTATGATAAATGGCTAAAATTCGTTTGTAATATGATATTTATTTTATTAAAAATGCAAAATAAAATTGATTAAAACACAAAAAAGTATATAATAGAGTACAATATTTTCTAACCTGTTACATATGAAAAAACTTATTGTTATTTTGTTGCCAGTTTTTCTTTTTTCATGTTTTGGTGAAAGTAAAGAAATACAACAAGCAAAACAAGATTTATTATGAGAAAATCAAGGACAAGAAACTTCTAGTTGAAATGTTTCTTCAGGTACTCAAAATGAATCAACAGGAACTTCAGCTACATTACCAGAAATAGCACCTAAAGAAGTATCATCATATAATATTAATTATCTCACAGATAAATTTATTGATGTTGAACCAATTGTAAATATTCAATCTATAAAAGATGAGCTTGATATAAAATGAGTAGTAAATAATCCAGATATTGATAAAATTGTAGTAAGTTTTAAAAATTCAACATCAACATTTCCAGAAGATAATTATACTCTTCAAACATTTAAAAAAGGAGAAAAAACTTTTTTATATAGGGCATACAAAAAATATCACGTACTTGATATATGAAAAAATATTTATACTATTGATGCATATGTATGAGGAAACTTGATTTCTAAACTTGAACTTGAAGTAAATATTGTTCCAGAAACTCTTCCATCATCAGCATCAACTCAGACTCAATCATGAGCTTCTGATTATGTACCAAAATCTATTTGAGATGAAAATAATAGTGTATTTTTAAATCTTCCAATTAATGAAAATACATATGGAACTCCAATTATGACAGGAGAAAGTTCATTTACTTATTCAAATGTTTCTTGATTTGAAGTACAAAAGAGTGATGAAATTCTTGAACTTACTTGTGAAAATATTTGAGATTTTTTAAAACAAAAATATTCATGGTATTATTGGAATACTTGTAGACCTATTTACCAAGATAGTTTTTCATTAAATGTTTTAAGTTTATCAGGAGATACGTATAAATATGAAAAACATTATGTTGATAAAAAATACTGATTTTATGCTGTGGCACTTTTAGAAGAATGAACAGGAATTACAAAAGATGATTTATCTACAAAAAATCAAGAATTAAAAGATAAAAATTTCGAGATAACAACTACAACAGATATGCTTTTTCAAAATATTGTGAAGTAGAAAATAAAAACCTAAATATTTAGGTTTTTATTTTGAAAAAAAACAAAAATTTATATACTATCGGCAATTATTTTTTATCTATAAGCAATGAAAGTATTATTAAAAATATCGTGAGAAGCATTACAAGGTGAAAGAGATCATGGAATTGATCCAAAATTTCTAAAATCACTTGCATTACAAATTAAAGAAATTCATGATACATGAGTAGGAATTGCACTTGTTTTATGATGAGGAAATATTTTTAGAGGAATGGCAGGAGCTGCAAATGGAATGGATAGAACTGCGGCAGATTATATGGGGATGTTAGCGACCGTAATGAACGGAGTAGCGATGCAAGATGCTCTTGAAACAGCATGATGTCAAACAAGACTTATGAGTGCACTTGATATTCCAGAAGTAGGAGAACAATATATTAACAGAAGAGGAATCAGGCATATTGAAAAATGAAGAATAGTTATTTGTGTTGCAGGAACTGGAAATCCATTTTTTACTACTGATACAGCTTGAGTTTTAAGAGCATTAGAACTTGAATGTGATATGATGATTAAAGCAACAAAAGTAGATGGAGTATTTGATAAAGATCCAGCAAAACATGCAGATGCAAAACTAATAAAAAAAGCTACCTATGAAGAAGTAATTAAAAACGATATTAGAGTAATGGATCAAACATGAATTGCATTAGCTCGTGAATGAAAATTAAAATTAAAAGTTGTAAATTTATACAAAGAAGGAGCGATGTTAAGAGCTGTTCAGGCTGATGAGGAAGGAACGACTATTAGTGAATAAAATAGATAAAAACTTTTGACTTTTAAAACTTTATGTATAAAATGTGCGGGCTTTCTATATTCTTGATAAAGGCAATTAGGGATATTTGAAAATTAAACCAACAAACAATCAATTATTATTAATTATAGAAATATGTTAGGAAAATTAAAGAAAAGAAAAAGATTAAGAGTTCATGGATTCTTATCAAGATCAAACACTCCAGGTGGTAGAAAAGTATTAAGAGATAGAAGAAGAAAAGGAAGACAAGTATTAGCTGTATCTTACCCAAAAAGATTCCAATTAGTTGATGGAAAAGCAAAAATGCATATTATTGCTGGAGGTACTGCAAGAAAATCAGCTTTTGATGGAAAAGGAAATTACGTAAAAAGAGCAAAATAATTTTTTCATATACTATGATAAAAAAAATATATAGATTAAATGAAAGCGAAGTAAAAAAGGTTTTAAAATATTCAAAACCTTTTTTTTCTTACTGAGTGGTGGCAAATTTGATGAAAAACAATCTTTCTTATAATAGATTTTCTATAGTTATTTGAGCAAAAACAGTAAATCATAATGTTTCAAGAAATTTTTTTAGAAGAAAATTTTTTGATATGTCCTCAAAATATATTGATGATGTAAATGGAAAAGATATTGTTTTTGTGGTAAAAAAACAAACAAAACTTGATAAAAATAATTTTGACAGTATAAAAGCATTTGAAAAAGATATCGCTTTTTTACTGAAAAAATGAGACGTATAATAAATTCTAAAAATTCTTTTAAAAGAATTTTCTCTACTTTTTTCATTACTTTAATAATTATTTAGCTCTATGAAAGATAAAATTTTTAATCTCTTATTAGTGGTACTTTTAGTTCTTCTCACTGCAAATTTATTTTTGTGAAAAAAAGAGGTCGTAAACGTAGAAAATACAATTTCTTTAAAAACACAAGATAGTTATACAGTTCCAGCTGGAATCAAAGTAGATGTTCAAAATAAAACAGCCAATGAATTTTCTTTTCATACATGTGCTGATTTTCAAATAAAAAAAGATTCAAAAATTATTACTCCTGAAGCTTGTAAGGATGTTACTCTAAAATCATGAGAAACATATACAATTGACTTATCAAATGAATTTTCAAAATTTAGTGATACAGGAAAATATTTTGCAAGTTTAAAGAAAAATGATGTTGATGTTATTTCTCAATTCGAAGTAGAACACAGAGGATTTTTTGGAAAATTTTTTATATTTTTCTTTTATGCACCAGTTTATAATTTGATGGCTTTTCTACTAGAAATTACAAATTACTCGCTTGGTTGGGCTATTATTATTATTACTATAATAATTAGATGTATTCTTTTGGTTCCTCAACACAAAATGATGTTGTCACAAGCAAAAATGCAAAAAATACAACCAAAAATTAAAGAAATTCAAGAAAAATACAAAGGGAATAATCAAATGCTTTGAGTAGAACTGATGAAGTTATATAAAGATGAAAAAGTAAATCCAATGGGTTCTTGTGGATTATTACTTATTCAAATGCCAATTCTTCTTGTGATTTATCATGTGATAGTTTGAATACAAAATTCATCAAATACATATTATCTTTACAGTGTTTTGAGTGATTATGACATGGGAAGTATTAGTGCAAATTTTTATTGAGTAGATTTATTCTGAATGTGAGGTTTAAATTGAATAATTCTTGCATTGATAGTATGAGTATTACAATATATTCAAGTAAAACTTTCACTTCATTTTAATCAAAAAAATAAACCAACAGGAGTTGTTTTAGAAAAGAAAAAAGATGCAAATGATTATTCAAGTTTTATGCCAGATCCAGATATGATGAATAAATTTATGTTATATTGAATGCCAGTTATGATTGCATTTATTACATATACTTTCTTCGCTTGAGTATGATTATATTGGTGAGTAGGGACACTATTTATGATATTCCAACAATTATTTGTAAATAAAATTTTAAAAAAGTAAATATATTATATTTTTATAAAACTGTTATAATTTTTGACAGTTTTATTTTTTTGTGATAATATGAGAGTGTTATTTTATTTTTAACTTTAAAAATATGTTTAAAAAATTATTAATGGTAGCTGCTTTAACATTATTAGCTACAAATGCAAACGGTGCTTACACTGAAATTAATTGTTCGGCAGATCAAGTATTCTCTCAATATTCTTGTAGTCAATGTTTTGATGGATGAGAAGTTGCGGCATGATCAAATATTTCTTTTTTAGATGATGTTTGGGTAAATGATACTGGAGTTAGAAAAATTATGTTTAAAGAAGAACAAACTATGCCAGTTATGCATGCTTTAAATGATGCAAAACTTACAAAAAATCCAAATAGTGATTTATTTTGGGAATATACAAGCGAATTTGAAGCTTTAGAAGATAATGAATTTTATGGATATGTTTTACCAGCTGGTCAAAAAGTATCTTGGTTAAAATCAAGTTTAGGATCATCTTATTTAGTAGAATCTGCACCAGCAAAATGACAAAATGTTTGAGTACTCGTATTTGATGTAATGTCTCATAATATTTTAGAAAATGGAGAAATTGCTATGAATGATACTCCACATAAAGAATGTGTGGTTTATAAATCAGGAGAATCATACGTTCCACCAGTTGTAGAACCACCAAAACCAGAAACTCCACCAGAACCAGAAAAAATGACTCAAGTACAAACTGGACCAGAATTATACTTTTTAGTATTAATTATGTCATTTTTAGCTTGATTGATAATTACAAATAGAAAAGCTATTTTAGAAAAAATAAGAAAATAATTTCTAAAATTTAAAAACAAAAACAAATTTATAATCTAAATATAAAAATATGTCAACAGAAGTTAGACAACAAGAAGTTCTTGATATGCCAGAATCTGTAACAAGATATCAGGAAATTATAGCTATAAAATCTCAATATATTTCTGAATTACAAAAACTTTCTTGAAAAACAGAAGCATCTTTAACTGAAAGTGAAAAAATTATAGTACAAAACGCAAGAGAATTTGCAGATGTTCTTGCATCTCAAAAAGAACAAAGAGATATTTATAAAACTCAATCAACAGATTTACGTATTGCTTTAGATAGACATATTAAAGCTGCAAATCAAGTTCAAAGAGAATCAGTTATACAAAGAGAAACTGTTGCTCAAAGAGCAGATGTTTCAAATAAATTAGTAGATACTATACAAACTGCTGAACATGTTTGAAAACTAGAGTCTAACTTTTGAAGATGAGTAGAATCAAGATTTGAAGTTTTATCAAAATTATCTGCAACATCAAAAGAAAGCTTGAATGAAATTTTAAGACAACCAGATTTAGCTCAAAAAGTAAGTGTTTTAAAAACTTTAGAACCGAAAGATGGAAACTTTGTTTTCTTTGCTTGAGTAAGTAACTATGGTAGTTTTGGAGATCAATTACAAAAATATGGTTATAAATCAGATGGATTTTTAGATGATAAAGAAGTAGCAGCAGTATATACTACTATGCATGATTATGTTGGAAACCAAGAACGTGTAAAATATTTATCAAAAGAAGATAAAATTAAATTATTGCTTAATAATTGAGATGGATTATTAAAAGTTGGAACTTGAGAAGTTTCAAATTTATTCCATACAGTGGATGCTCTTCACCTTGATGAAAAAAAAGGTGATGGTTTTCCTGCACTTATTGAAAATCTATGATTAGGAAATGCAGATTCATTTCTGAATTCTATGTCAGAAAATTTATTTTCAGCACGTGAAAGATTTCAAAAAGCTTTTGAAGCTATGAATGGAAGATATAATATTACAGAATTAACTAAAAAATGAAGATTATCAAATGTTTCTGCACATATTTTATCAGAACATAAAGATTTTGAAAAAGCTTTTGAAGCACAATTAAATACATTTTTTATTAATCAAATAGATAATAATCCAAGTCTTGTGAATGTTCCACAATCTACAAAGGAAAAATTTAAACAAGATTTTAGAGGAAAATTTAATGTTCAAGCACTTTCATTTTCACACATAAACGGAGTTGCTTGAGTTTGAGCTGGGATTGATATTCAAGAGCTTACATGAGGTATTCTTGATAGTTTAAGTGTTGGAATTTCTCAAGAAGGAAATCTTGGACTTTCAGTAAATAAATCATTATTTAAAGAACATCTATCAAAATACGGGACATCAGTAGCTGTAGGTATTTCAAGTACTTTAGCCCCATTTTTAGGAGTGTCTCAAAGATTAAGTTGAAATGCGTATACATCAAAAGAATTATTTGAGCTTACGAGAGAAAGCAGTATTGGAACTACAGTATGATGAAGCGTATCAGCTGGAATGAAAATTGCAACTATTAATTTTTCAAAAATTGACCATGAAACTTCTAATGGAATAGAACAAATGGTATCTGGAATGTCAGATTTATTAGAAACAGAAGTATGACAAGATATTTTACTTGGAAAAACAGAGTATTCAAAATCTTCTGCAACACCAAAAGAACAACAAGTTTATGCTCAAATGAAATCTTCTTTTGATGCTGCAACAGTTGGTATGAATAAAGAGCAAAAAGAACAATTTATGGCTATTTTCTTACATAGTTATGTAAATGCTTATAGAGATCAATTATATAGAAATGCTGAAGGTTTAAAACTTACATCTATTTGAATTTGAGTATTATCAATAGAAGGATTTTATAATTTACCATTCTTAACTATTTGAGGTGAAAAAATTTCTACTCAAAAAAGAGAAGTAATGAGAAACTTTCAAAGACAAGCTGAATTAACTCATACTTGAGTTTCATTGGATAGAGTAGGATGAAAACAAGATACTATTGATGGTAAAAAAGTACTTTCTATTCCTCAAGCTTTTTCTTCTTCAAAAGTAGAAGGTGGAAAATGACAAATACAAATTTCTGCTCCAGAAAACTCAAAAGCACAAATTAAAGTAGAAGGTTGAAAAGTTTATATTGGATGAGTTGGATTGGATGATATTTCAATTATTGACTCTACATATGATGGAAAATTAGTAAGAACATTAGTTATTTCAGGATGAGTTCCAGATGAAGATGGAAAATATGTATGATCATATAATTCAGTAAATAAAATTACAGAATCTATAAGAACGACTACTCATACTGATGGAATTAGTGAAGTTTTAGTTTGATTAGAAACAAATGAAAATATTCAAAGTATTTCTCAGGATATAACAAAAATTATTTCTTCAGATGCTCTTCCAGATAAAAATACTCCTTGAATCACTGCATTACAAAAAAGTATTTTTGATTTTAGAAGATGAGAAAAAAATGCAGCAAATTTAGATAAAGTATGGTCAGATTATTTAAAAGTAATTTCACATCCAAACTTTATTAAATATGCTACAAAAGACAATAAAATGGATGGAATTAACTTCTTAGCCTTTGTTGGAGCGAATAAACAAATTTCATTAAGTGAACATAAAATTTATGTACTTCAATCGGTAGCTATGGCACTTACTTCAAAATGAAAATTAGTTGCTAATGGGGATACATATAAAGTTGAATGAGGAAAGAAAACTATTAATGAATATAATAAAGCTCATAATAGAGATCTGTATTTTGATACTATGATGGCAAAAGAAGTTCCAAGTCTTTCAGCAAATATTAAAGATGCAAGATCTGAATGGAATAAAAGATTTGGAGATCAAAAAACGTATGAAAGATTTACTCGTAAAACAGGACTTGCGCTTTCTGGAACTCAAGTTGGAAAATCAACAGGTCTTACTCCATTAACAGATGGATATGATTTAATTGGGAAATGAAATCAGGATGCTTTAGTAAAAATTGAAAAGTTAACTCCTGCTAATAAAGCTGAACTAATTGCTAAAATTCCAAATTATGCATTAGAATCATATTTAAAACAATTAAGAGCATTGTGAGTAAATGTAGTAAATACTCAATGAGTAAAAAATTTTATTATAAATGGATGAATTAGTGATGCTAAGATAGATATGGATGTGTTTTTTGCAAAAAATGCACAATGTATTAATGATGCAATCGTAATTGATTTAAAAGTAGTACAAAATGGAAAAGATATTCCATTAATTATTGGAGCTGGAGCTCAATCAACTGC
>JAUCDK010000039.1:0-9018 GCA_034675265.1 Patescibacteria group bacterium | reverse complement strand
AACATAAAAATTAATATATTTTGTAAAGTGTTTGAGGAGTATAGTTTTTTTCAATTAAAAATCAACACTTTAAAATAAGAACGAATAATAAATTTGCAAAAAAAATAAAATTATATACTATAAGCTCTATTTTTTATAAAAAAGTAGGGAAAAAGTTATATATTAAATAAACCGTTATGAATAAAAAAACTTTAAAATGAGTTTGAAATTCACAAGAAATTCAAACATGATTATTGAGTAAAATTTTTTCTGCTATATGGGGAACAAAAACGGATGTAAGTAATATATTAAAGAGTGAAAAAACAATTCAAAATGAAGCATTAACAAAACAAATAGAGAATTTATCCCATACAAATTTACTACTCAGTCTCACCAAAGAAGCATTTGAAGAAGATGCAACATGAGTAGCTATTATTGAAGATATAGAATCTGGAGTGATAGTATTATCAACAGATTTTGTAAAAAATATTGCTAAAAATGCACTTTCATTTGCCTGAGCGCATAAATGAAAAGCAATCAATATATCTCTTGAAGATGGAAATACTTCCCTTCATGAATTTCACAATAAAATGATTGGAACAGAATGATCTCAAAGAGCAAAATCTGTTTTAATGCAATTACAGCCAGGAGCAAAACATAAAAATGCTATTTTTAAAATCCAACTTGGAAATGGAGAAACTGTTTTTGTAAGAACATTTACAGATGTAAAAGTAGTTGATCAACAAAAATATTATGTAACAAGATTTGTTGATAGAACTCCTGAAGCAAAAGAAAAAATAGCTCTTGACCAACAAAAGGAAAATATCAAATCAAACATTGAATTTGTAAAAATACTTCTTAATATATTTTTTCAAGTTCGCTTGAAAGCGCAAGAATTACAAAATGCTGTTTGAGAAATACAAACAGAAAGATGAGGAATTTCAGCTGCAATTTTAGACATGGAAACAAAATTAGAAAAAATGAATCAATTTGTCTGAGATGCCATTCCTCCGTTACAAAATATTCAAGCATTAGCAACACAACTCAATTTAGTAGCACTCAATTCAGCTATAGAAGCAGCAAGAGCTTGAGAAGCTGGAAAATGATTTAGTGTTGTTTCATGAGAAACAAGAAAACTTGCTGCAAATGCATGAGAATTATCAAAAGAGGTAATAGATGAAATCATTCCAAAACTTGAAGAAAATATTAAAGATCTTTCTGAAGAAATGGTAAAAATAGAAAAAACTATTGATGATAAAAAAGTTTTAGATTTACTTCAAAGTATTTCTACTTCACTCAGTACAATGATTGAAGAATATTCAAAATCAATTCAAGGAAATAGTATTTCATTCAAGGCAAGTGTAAAAACATTAAAAGAAAAATATCAACACATTGATATTCTTTGAGAAAAACAAAAAATACTCGAACATTTATCTTTACTAAAAATAGATCATGAATTATTTATAATTGAACTTCTTAGTCAAGCTATTCAATCAAATAGTAAATATGAAGTTGTTTCTCATTGATTATGTGATTTAGGAAAATTTATTACTGCTCCTCAATTACAAAAATCTCTAAAAGATGGTGTAAAAAATCCAAAATATATTGATTTAGTACAAACTCATGAAAAAGTGCATTCAATAGCAAAAGAAATTAATAATGCTATAAAAAAATGAATGGCTACTACTGAGATAAATACACTTATCAATGAAAAACTTGCTCAAGAAGTAAAATCAACTCTTACATCTATAGATAAACTCATGATTGAAATTGATAGAGATTATTATCAAGCAACGTTTGCAAAAAAATAGTAAAATAAAAAACTGAAACTTTAAAGTTTCAGTTTTTTTATTTGAGTCAAAATATTTTAAAGTTTTATCATACTAATGATATAAAGCAGATGAAAGTTCATTCGGGAGAACACAGAAATTACCTTTTATGTATGGAATATCCATTTTTTTCATGTAGATTTCAGCTTGTTTTTCTCATCCAGGAATTCTTTGAAGTAATTTTATCATATGATAATAAAAATCTCTTATAAGTGGAAGTTTTGTTTCATCATCAATATTATTATAAGCAATACTTTCAGAAAAAATATGTACATTTTGTAATAGTATCTCTATATTTTTATCTGCTTGATTATCATACATTTTTCCAAAAATTTCTATAGAAAGTTCAAGAAAATGTTCATCTGGTATTTCAAGTAATGTTGATAAAAATAATATTTGATGAGGTATTTGAAATCTATTTTGTAAGAGTAATAATACTTGTGCTGAAAGTTTTTCACGATATCATTCTTTACTTGCTAAAGAATCTCTAGTAGCAATGGCATATATTTTATGAAATATATCTTGATTCATAACATCAACATTTACAAGTTGGTGTTGAGAAGCAATTGCATATTCAATTGCTTGTATTGAACTTTTATAATCAAGTAAATACATAAAATATTCTGTCTCAAAATCTCTATATCAAAAAAGTGATGCTTTTTTCATAAAAGATATGATTTTTTGTTCATCTTTTAAGGCAAAAGCCATTCTTAAACATTCCTTCAAATATCTTGGATTTGAACTTTCTTGTTCATTTGCTTGTTGATAATGAAAAAGTGCTTTTTGTTTATCTCATAATATTTCAGCAACTTTTGCAAGTCATAATATTCCATCTATATTTCCATTTTTTGCTGATTTATGAAAGTTGTTTTCTGATTGTATCATATCTTCTTTCATTTTTGGAAATACCATTTTATATGCTCATTCACAAAGATTTTTAAAATCTGAATCTTCAATATCTGCAATACAATTCTCTATATATTCTGAAACTGATTCTGAAAGTTCCAATTTTTCTTTTAATGCACGTGAAAAACCAGAAAATGTTTCCTCTGTCATATATGCTTTTGCTTTTAATATATGATATAATGAAATATCATCTTGAAATTGTACATGAGTGTGAATAAATAATTGCATCGCTGCTTCATACTCCTCAAAAGTAGCAAAAAGTTCTCATAAAAAAATTAAATATTTTTCGTCAATAGGGAGCGAAAAAAATTGATATTTATTTAAAATAGCCAAAATATTTTGGTGCGAAAGTTTATTAGTAATATAACATGATATTAAAAGTTCTATGCAATGTAATACCAGTAATTCTACATTATTCATTACTTCTGGAAATTCAAGATTTTTAGCAAAAGATTGTGTATTTCTACGAATAAAAACTCCATATTCTTCGTCGATTTGTTGTATAAAATCCTTATATGTATTTTTCATATTCTCAGAAAAATTTGCAAAAAAACTTGCCTCTTTTTCAATATATTTTTCTGTATACTCTAATTTATTTTGAATATTTTCCTGTTGTTCATTTTCTGGGATTTGTTTCAAAAGAGTATGTAAAAAAGGAAAAACTCAGTGTGTTAAAATTCATTGATTTTCATGAGAAATAAAAGTTTTCATTTTAGTTTGAATATGCAAAAAAAGATGTGTTTGTAAACTAAGTTTTGCATCTAAATGAAGCAAATTATTTTTATTTTTTACTTCTATTTTTTCTCAATTTGGTATATTTTCAAAAGATATTTCATCTGTTTCTTCTTTTCAAGAAATATCATACTGAACTTCAACTGGAGTAAACTCATCTAAAAATTGTTCTAATAGTTCATGAAAATATGGGTTATTGGAATTCCATATTTTTTGTAATTGTTGAATATGCAATAATAATCATTGTGCTTCTTGTGAATATTCTGATAAATAATATCCTATTTTTACACTTTGATATAATGATTGTATTGCTCATCTTGGGTCATCATTTTTTGAATCATTGAATTGATTTTGTTCTTCTAATAATTCTTCTTGTAAAAAAACAATGGCACTTTCAAGTAATTTTTTTGTTGTTTCTCATGATTTATGAGGAAAGATTTCTTTTATAAATAGCTCAAACTCTTCCCAAGAAGTAATTTCTTTTGAATATTCAATAAAATATCAAAATTGTGAAAATTTCTCTATTCATAGATCATAATATTTTTTAGAAATAGCTAAATCTCACATTTCATATGAAAGAGATACAATACTTTCTAAATAATTTTCTATTTTATATTTCTCCCATCCATTTATAAATGCCTCCAATGCTTTTTCTGAAAGTGATTGATTACTATATGCCATTCAAAGAAATAAATATCCCAAAGGATAATTTTTTTCTATTAATTCTTGAGCAATCGATTCAGCTTCTATAAAATCTTTTACTCTTATTTTTTCATTATATAAAAGACAAAGAAAGTCATTATTTTCTTTGTATTTTGCTTGTAGTATTGCTCATCTCAAAAGAAGTTGTAATTTTTTTAAAATATTTTCTACTACTTCTTCATTATTTTGAGAAGTAAAAAACTCTAATTCAGATAAAATAGTATAATATACTTGTTCAAAAACTTTAAAATCTATTTCTTTTTTTTGCTCAAAAGCAGCAATTATAAATGAAATTGCAGCATCAGTATCTTGTTTTTCTAAAAATGCTATTGGAGCAATTTGAAAAAGATTTATATCATCTCAAAAGTTATTTTGTAAAATTTGAAACGCTCTTTTTCTAATACGTTTTTTCAAACTTCATAAACGATTTAAAAGATTATCAGGTATTTCATCAATACGATTTCATGCCTCTCATAAATATTTTTCTCCTAGAGTATTATCCATAGTTTTTATTTTAATTATGAAAATAGACTATTTTATAATTATATTTTTATATAAGTCAAATTTTTGCATTTTTTTGCTTTTTTTTTCATTTTTTATATGATATTTTTATAATTTAAAAGAAAAAATATGATTGATTTAGAAAACTTCTTACAAAAACATTATCTCCCAAATGAAAAAATCATACTTGCCTGTTCTACTGGACCTGATAGTATGTTTTTGTTGTACGAACTTCTTAAAACAAGCTATAAAAATCAAATTGTAGCTTGTTATTTTAATCATAAACTCAGACCCGAAGCTGATGAAGAAGAAATATTTTTAGAAAACCTTGGAAAAAAACTCTGATTTCCTGTTGAAATCGCCAGTGCAGATATCAAAAAAATAAGAGATTCTCTTTATCCTTCTATCTCAATTGAAGAACTAGCAAGAAAAAAAAGATATATGTTTTTTTCAGCAATTTGTGAAATATACGATACAAAAAAAGTAATGACGGCTCATCATCTTGATGATAAAATCGAAACTTTTTTCTTCAATTTAGCAAGAGGAAGCAAACTTACTGGACTTATTAATATGACTGAAAATTATGGAAATATTTTAAGACCTCTTTTACATTTAGAAAAATCTCAAATTATTACATATCTTGATAAAAATAATTTAGAATATCGCATTGATAATACAAATTTTGATAATGATATTTCTAGAAACCATCTCAGAAATGAAGTAATTCCCAAATTTCATAAAATAAATTCAAAATTCAAACAAAATATTGAAAATACTCTTTCATATTTTGAAGATTTGAAAAATCATATTGATACAGAAGTAATTGATTTTTTAGAAAGTTTTGCTTCTGAAAATGAAAAATATTTTGAAATCAAAGCATTTCATTGACTTTCACCTTTCCTACAAAAAGAAATTATTGCACATATTTTTTATATTTCAAATGGATATTCTACTATTTGACTCAGTGAAGCAAATATTTGAGAAATAATTAAATTTATAAATGGGAAAGGAAACAAAACTATAAAAGAGATAAAAGGCTTATCAATGAGAAAAGATGGAAATAAAATTTGGTACTAAAATAATAGAAACAAATCATGAATATTTTATAGGCAAAACAAAAAAAATTTGTAAAATATTTTTTTTAGATATAATAAAAAAACATTTGTAGATAATTTTTTTATACAAAAGATTCAAAAAAGGGGGTATTTTTTGCGGTTTAAAGCAAAAAATACTACTTTATATTTTTAAAATTCTAGATGAAAAAAGTTCTGTCCTATCTCGTTATTTTTAATGTCTTATTTTTAAATCTTTCTTTTTTTACATTTCAAACCGCAAAAGCAAGTACACCAGTTTTTGCAAGTGAAAATTATTTTGTGGTAACTGCATATTATTCACCTCTCCCAAATCAAAAATATTACTTTAAAGGAAGTTATGAAGCTGATATGAAACTCAACGGAAGATGAGTTGCGTGAGCTTCTTGAAAACCAGTATTTCCTTGAATGTTTGCTGCACCTAAAAGTTATTCTTTTGGAACTAAAATTTATCTTGAATGAATTTGAGTTGGAGAAGTAGCTGATAGATGATGAGCAATTGTATCAACAGACCCAACAGAATCAAGATGATATCAATATGATAGAATTGATATTTGGATGGGACATGGTGAAGAATGACTTGCAAGAGCTCTTGCATTTTGAAAAAAAACAATAAAAGGATATGTAATTGCTGATTCTGAAACAGAATTAAGCATAAATTTAAATACTCTTCCCTCTCCTACAAGCATTCTTGCTAAATACGAAGTAAAACAAAATACAACGATTGTTACTACTACAAATACACAAACAGTAGCCGTAAAAGTTCCAAATCTAGTAGCAAAATTACAAGTAAATCCAAACTCACCTAAAGAAGAAGATGTAAAAAAACTTCAAACTATTTTTACAGAAATGTGAATGTATAAAGGAAAAATTGATGGAAAATATGAAAGTATACAAGCAACTTTTGTTGCATATCAAGCATATAGATGAATTATTTCATCAAAAAATAGTACTGAAGCTGGATATTTTTGAGATAAAACAACCGTTCAATTAAATAAAGATTATGCTTTGGTATTAGAAAAAAACGGAAGCCAAATAGAACAAAAAAAGAAAATTGAAGCACAACTTGCAAGTATAAAAAAATCTGTTGATAGCAGAGTAGAAACTCATATCAGTAGTATTTGAACACCAAAAGTTTGAGATGTTTGAGAAAATGTAAGAAATTTACAAAAAACACTAAAAACACTTTGATATTTTAAAACAAATGATACTGCTATTTTTGGAGATACTACTAAAGATTCTCTTATCAAATACCAAATTGATAAATGAATTATTGTGTCAAAAGAAGAAGTTTGAGCAGGAATATTTGGACCAAAAACCAAAGAAACCATGAAAGATGAACTTGCAATTATACTAGAAACACAACTTTTAAAAGAAAAAGACCTTTTGAGTTATAAAAAATAATATGGATACATTATTACAAAAAATTTCTGTTTGCTTTGATGATATAAAATTTATTGAAGACAATGATCCACAATATATCAGTTTAAAAAATCTTTATTTTACTATACAAAATAAAGATTTTTATTTGTCTTTAATTATTACTAATGCTTTGGTTTGCTATCAACTTTCAAGTCAATGAGAAGAATATTGGGAAGAATTTCACCTCTATTTTGCACACAAAAATATCAAAAATAAAACCGAAATTATACCTGAAATTATTACCTTTTTAAAACAATCTAAAGGAAATAAAAGAATTCTCAATATGAAAATAAAACGCCTTGAAAAAGTAGAATTATTTTTAGAAAAATTCTTTTGAAATGAGGATTTTTATTACTCAAACATGCTTTCTTTACAAAAAGATTTAGCAAAAAGTATGAAACAAAAAATAAATGATAAAACTATCGTTTTTGCTATAAAAATGTTTTGATATTGAGCCAGAAATCAGTTTAATAATTTTCATTATTTTCCTTTTGAAATCTGTATTCCTATTGATTCAAGATTAACCAAACTCTATCAAATATACAATACAAATTCAAACATGAAAATAGAGGAATTCTATAGTCTTTTATCAAAAAAACTTTGAATTCCTCCATTACATTTAGATGCTATTTTATGGGGTATGAAGATTTAATTTTTTAAAAAATCTATCATTTCTTGAGAATGAATACTTAATCCATCATGACCATTAATACGAGTATCCATCACCACATTATAACCATTATTTTTTAAAAGATTATACATAGGAAGTCCATGATCTTTATAGGTTACCAAATCATCTCATGTTCCATGAACCATATAATATTTTAAATTTTTATTATCTTTATTTATAAAGTTTACTGGACTATTTTGTTTTGCTCTTTCAATAAAAGTTGTAGTTCATCTTTTTGCTCATAAAAAATATTCCAGCATATATGTAATATCTCATGAAACTGTTTGTGTAAAATCTTTTGTTAAATCCGTTGGAGTTGCGATTGGTAGGACTTTTTGAAATTTTGGCATAGAAATATTCCAAGGGCAAGATGTATTTTTATAACTTGATTGATTCAACGCATATTGTAATGCTAAATGAGCTCCAGCAGATCCTCATCATAAAGTAATATTATTTGTGTCTAAATTATAGGTATCTTTATTTGCATGTACCCATTGTAATGCACAATCTATTTCTTGATATACTTTATCATATCACGATCTTGTTGGTGTGGATAAAGTATAGTTAATAGGAATATATGCCATTGCATTTTGATAAAAATATTTTCAAAAATCTACCATAACAGAACTATCTTTGGTTGTTCCTTCAATCCAACCTCATCCATGAACAATCAAAACAACTGGAACTTTTTGTGTAAGAGGAATATTTCATGGTCTATATACATCTAATTTTTTATCTCAATTATAAACTATATTAGCTGTTTTAATGTATGCTGGTTGTTTTTGATTTAAAATAGTGAATTGAAATTTTGCTTGTTTTCCTGTATCAAGATCTTTATGATATCAAATATAACTCCCAGCTTGTCAAAGCACAAGATTATCATATTTCCATACATCCCCAGCATAATACCAAGGTGTCGGAAGTGAAATCCAATTTGAATCAATAGAACAACTAGTTGATGCTACTCAAACTTGCTCCATACATCACATAACATTTTTTGATAATCCTTTACTATAGAGATTTATTTTTTCATCTAAATAATATGATGCTTTTATTTCTCATGTTGAAGCATTTTTATGTTCAAAACTAGGTTGTACAGAAGCTCCTCAAGAACTAGACGAACTAGAAGAAGATGATGATGATGAAGTATTTCCTAAAACTGCTGAACAATAATAGTATGCTGTTC
>JAUCDK010000038.1:0-9177 GCA_034675265.1 Patescibacteria group bacterium | reverse complement strand
TAAAGTAATATTTTTCAATCCACTTGCTATTACATCAAAATAAAAAAATATCCCACTACTTATTATTACTATGATAGTTATACTCACTAGGAGTTCGACGAGAGTAAATCATTTATTTTGTCAGATAAGAAACTTTTTCATAATCATAATACTCAGTGATAATTTTATAAGTGGTATAAGAAATTTTTTGTATTTCATCAATAGAAAATACTTCTATACGGTGCTTAGTTGGAGCTTTTTCTAAACTTGATAAAAAGCCCACATCTCCTGTGTTTCCACTTGGATCATTGTTAATAAAAATACTGTTGGTAGCGTTGTTGGTGAGATAAAAAGAAGTTCCTACTTGTGCTTCAGGAAATGATATAGTATTAGCAATATTAAAAATATATTTATGAAAATAAATACTCAAAATACTTTTTTCCACAATTTCATCTTTTTTGTGTAAAAATTCATACGTAGAATAGATGCTGATACCTGCTATCATCAGTAAAATTACTCCTACTATTATTTCAGTAAGGGAAAATCATGAAGAAGAATGTTTCATAAAAAGAAAGGATTATTGTTCTTGACATAATATATAATTATATCAACAATTATACGGAATTAAAACTATATTTCTAGACAATAGAGGTGAAGACTATTATTACAATAAACAGTAGTATGATATAACCATATACTAGAGGATGTTTGTGAATTGTTACCTATATGTCCATAGTAGGAAGTACTTGTGGTATTTGTAGCCCAGTTATTACATGAATATTGTGCAGTAGTGTTTCAAATTCCTCATAAAGAATTTGCTCCAGTCCAAACTTGTTTTGACGCTTTTGTATTTCACTGTTCATCAATATTTATCATAATAGAGTTATTTCAATTATCATTAAAGGTAGCAGGATATCAATATTCTGGTCTAAGAAAGTAATTAATTGCTGTATTGTTTGTAAAAATCGTATTTCATAAAACATCTTTAATACTACTATGTAAAAAAGGAATACGTGCTTTTAAAGGAATATTTGAATCTCATATAAGAGCTACCCATTTTTTTCATTTTACTGCCGGGAGAGATCACGCAGCATCAGCAAGTTGTTGACATTTTTGGTCTGCTCCTACTAATCCTCAAAGATTTCCATCATATGTTTGACTTGTGATAAACATGATTTTTGGAACTTTTTTAATTCAAAGAGATTCTGATATGGCTTGGAGACTCATAGTATCACGTTCAAATGTTCATCCATTTTTTGAAAGTATTGGACTTCCAAGAGATTGATTTCCAGAATTACTTGGATTACTAGTAAGAGATTGAAAAGCTTGTACTCCCAGAAGTGCTACTAATGCTCAGAGCATGATTATAAAACCAGTGAGAAAATTTTTTCCTAAAAAGATAAGTATATTTTTGATAGGTTTCATATAAAAAAAATTATAAAGTAAAAAATTAATAATTAAAATTTATCCATCCAGCCATTTCGGAAAGTGCGTATCATTCCATAGTTCCATCATTTTTGAGTTTTACTCAATCCATTTTTATCCATCATATGATTTCACTCAGTGCATATCAAGTAAGCTCTCAGGTAATTTCATTTCTTACAACACTTGCTCAACAACTTTCATCAAAACAAATCCGTCCCAGTATTTCACTACTTGCCATACCAACTACTAGAGTTCCATAAGTATCAATATGAAGTTTTATCCATCCAAACATTTCACTTTGTACGTATTGTGAAAAAGGGACACTCCAACCATCCGCTCTTGCTTTTATAGTAACATCAGAGGTATAATTTTTATCAGCGATGACTTGATTTGCTAATTGTAAAGAAATGATATTTCTATTATAAAAAGGGATTCCTACATCTCATCTAAAATAAATAGTAATCACACAATCACTGTTTTTTGGTACTATATAACCATATCAGATATTGTTTCCAGATGGGCTCGGGAGACAAGAGTTGTTTTTCCAAGCAATATTTGTAGTTCCATTGTTTTGTAAATCAAGAGCACTTGCTACATCTGTCCAACTACTTGCATCATTTATATCTCAGGTAAGTTGATTGATAACTTTGGTATCAAAGTTATAATTTTTTTGGTTTCAAAAAGCATCAGTATAGGTAGTATTGAGCCCATTAAATCATATTTTGAAAAAAGCATCTTGTGAGTTTGTGTTTGAAAGAGTATAGCTAAGACTTTTCCAGTATCAGTAAGCTAATCCATTTTCTCATCCTCCTATACGATGAGAAGTTCAAAAATCATTTATACTCATATCATTTGACGGTTCAAGCGCTTGTTTTCAAGTCCCGGTCATCGCTATACTGAGAGCTGTTGCATTAAATCAATTTGATTTCATATAGAGTGGTGTTTGAGTAGTGTATGTGGTAGATGTCCAAGTAGAGAGGGGATCAGTATTTGTTACTTGAAAATATCATACTATTTGAGAATTTGATGAAACAGAACTATCAGCTCTTGCATGAAGAGTAATAAAACAAGTAGTTTTTCATACAATTTCATAGTCTCCACTCGATGAATTGTAGATACATCCATTTCCTGATTTCCAGAAGAAGTTATTAGCAATTCCGTCTTTTCAAAAATCTAAAATTGTAAGGGGATTAGAATTATCAAAACTTGCATTTGCTGCATTTATAAAATTAAGATTTCCAGATTCTAATCATAACTTCATTTTAAATTTAGCTCTTCAGTCAGAATTGTTTACAATTTTATATTGGAGAATTTTTTCTCATCCATAAAATTTATCATTGATACGAGTAGAGGTTCAAAAATTGTTATTAGTTCCATCAAGAGGGGTTCCGCTTGTTCACACATAACTAACAGTGACTTCATTTGCAGTACAAACAACATCACCACTTTCACAGTTATTGACTTCAGGAGGTGGTGTATTTGATCATCAAGTTTCTCATCCTGTTCATCCAGTACCTCCAGTACCATCATGATTTGGAAGCGTTGAAAAGCTATAGGTAATACTTGCTATACAATTACTTCATTCACAAGCTTCTACATACCAATAATATGTCGTTGAATATGCAAGATTGGTATAAGAATAACTTTTGAGAGTTGTATTTTCATCTACTAATTGAGGATTCCCAGTTCATAAGTATACATTATATCTTACATTGGTTCCACTTACAGCATACCATGAAAGTGTACCACTTCTTGGAAGGTTGTAAGCACCATTTTGAGGGGTTGCAAGAGAAGGAGCATTTACATTTATTTTACATCCAGCGACTCATCCTCATTTTACAGTATAACCATTAGCACAACCAGTCCATTGACAGGTACTATTAAAAATAGCTCATGCTCATATATTAGCACAGTTATAGTAGTATCAGGTTTCTGGTTTGAGTTCTCAAGTTTTTCCATCACAGGTTTTATACTTCCATCAAATTTGAGAATTGAGAGAATTTCCGTTCATATATTCGACATCATTTTCTCCATGATAATATGTATATCAAGCATTAAGTACTCCGTTACAGCTTAGATAATTTACAGTAGGAGAGGTATTTTCAACTAATGATACAGATGCTAACACATTTGGTAAATCAGTTCAAAGAGCTATTACTTTTCACTTCATATTATAGGCAAGATTATAATACTGCCCATTTAATATCACTTTTGCTTTATTTGGATGTCAATCGCTGTCAACTCCTTCTATATCAAATGACATGGTTTCCTCTGGAGAAACTGCATATAAAAGACCAGGGAGAATAGTTTTATCTCTTGGTATAAAAGTTCATTCCACATATGCAATGAGATTATAATTGATTTCATCTGCATAAGTAGTATTTATAAAAGGATGATAACTGATTAAATTCGTTTGATTTTCTAGGGTCGCTGTTATTTGATAGCTGGTTCTATCTCTACTGATAGAGTAAAGATAAGGAAGTTTTGTTTTTGGGTCTGTAAGGACTTTGGGCATTCATATTTTTCCTGTAAGCCCTTCATTAAAATACGATTGACTCGCTATAATATCTGTACCAGACATAATTTGTGTTGTTCAAGAACCTCATTCTCAAGCTGGATAAAGGTAAGAATGATTTCTTCTATAACTATCTAAATACATTTTTATAGCTTGTATGTCGGTAATTCTTTTTGAGTCATTCGCATCTTGAATATATCAAAAAAAACTATATATTCATAACGAAGATAGGATTGTAATAACACTAATTACTACAATAAGTTCTATAAGTGTAAATCCGTATTTTTTGTTATTCATAGGCCATATAGAAATAATCATATTATTATTCTTCCTATTATATATGAAATGCTATGATTTGTAAAATTATTTTTACTAAAAACATTTTTGCCTTTTTTTTTTATTTCATATAATTATGCAAGTATTTTGTAAAATAAATAGACGATATGCAAGAAATAAGAAATGATTTTCCAATATTTCAGAATAATCCTGATTTAGTATTTTTAGACTCTACATCTTCAACTCAAAAACCAAAATATGTTATTGATGGAATTTGTAATTATTTATCACATACATATTCAAATATTCATAGAGGACTTTATGATATAGCTATTGAGTCAGAAGAAATTTACTTTGAAAGTAAAAAGAAAGTAGCAAATTTTTTAGGTACACAAGATTTTAAAGAAATTGTGTATACCTATAACTCAAATTATGCACTCAATATTATTTCTCAAACATTAAGATTAAATCAAGTTTTACAAGCTTGAGATAAAGTATTGGTTTCTATTGTTGAACATCATTCAAATATTGTTCCTTGGTTAATATTAAAAGAAGAAATAGGAATAGAACTTGAATATGTAAATACAAATGAAAATTTTGAAATAGATTTTGCAGATTTTGAAAAAAAATATGATGAAAAAGTAAAAGTCATTGCTTTTACTCATGTTTCAAATGTGACAGGACAAATATTTGATTTAGAAAAAATTGGGAAAATAAAAAGAAAAGATACTCTTTTTATTGTTGATGCAAGTCAAAGTTTTCCACATTTTCAAGTAAATGTAGAAAAATTAAATTGTGATTTTTTATTCTTTACTGCGCATAAAGTTATGGCAGATTCATGACTTTGAGTAATTTGGTGAAAAAGAGAACTTTTAGAAAATTATAAACCAATTTTTTCTTGAGGTTGAGCTATTAATGAAGTAAAAACACAATCATTTAAAAGCTGAGCATTACCATATAAATTTGAGCCAGGAACGCCAAATATCTCAGGAGCTTTAAGTTTACTCAAAGCATTAGAATATATTGAAAATATTTGATGATATGAGAAAATTGATGCTATTGAAAATGATTTAATACAATATAGTTTAGAGCAATTTAGTGAAAGACCTCATTTAAAACTTCTTTGAAGTAAAACTGCTCAAAATAGAGTTGGAGTATTTGGTTTTTATATTGAATGAGTTCATTCTCTTGATATTGCTGATGTTATGGCTGAACATAATATTTGTATCAGAGCTGGACAACATTGTACAGAACCATTTATGGATTATTTAGGTATCTGATCAAGTGCTCGTATGAGTTTATATATTTACAATTCAAGAACTGATATAGATAAGTTTTTTGAAGTTTTAGATAATAATTTTAATAAAGAATGACAAACGAAATAATTACATTTTATTCTAAAAATCCACCAAATAGATGAGAAATGGTGGATGCAACGATTAGATATAAAGAAGAAAATAGAAGTTGTAGTGATACTATTGAAGTTTTTTTGAAAATTGAAAATAATATTTTAGTAGATTGGTCATTTGAAGGAATGACTTCTATTGTTACGACAGCAACTTCTTCAGTATTTGGAGAAAGTATTGTAGGAATGACTTTAGATGAAATTTTAGAAAAAGATTATAATTATATTAAAAAATTAGTTGAGGAAGATATTTCTCCACGTAGACAAAAGGCAGCAGTATTTTGACTTGTAGCAACTCGTAATGCTATTCATAAATATCGTTGAGATGGTCAAAAAGATGATATTTTAGATATGTTAATTGTTTCAAGTGGATGTTAGGTATTTTAATTAATAATTCTATTCATGATAAAATTATCTAAAAAATGAGATTATGGATTGAAAGCTATTTCATATATAGCACAATCCCAAGAAAAAATTTTAAAAATTTCAGATATTTCTAAAAATTTAGATATCTCAGAAGCATTTTTAAGAAGAATCATTAATAATTTTGAAAAAGCTCATCTTGTAAAAACTCTCAAATGAAGAAATGGATGAGTATATATTGATAAAAATCTGAGTGAAATTTCTCTATATGATATTCTTTCAAGTTTATGAGAGGATTTATTTATTACGAGTTGTACATCAGGGGAGTTTTGTGAAAATGAAAAAACTTGTGTAACAACGAATGTTTTAAAATCATTACAAAAATGATTTAGTGCATTATTAAAACTTTATACGCTTGAAAAAATAATAAAAAAATAACTCTCAATTGAGAGTTATTTTTTTATTTTAGGAATAATTATCCTTGAATATCTAATTTGATAGAAGGTCCCATAGCATTACATACATAAACAGTGTTCATATATTTTCCTTTAGATCCACTTGGTTTTACTTCTTTTACAGTAGCAATAAATTTTTCTAAATTTTGAGCTAATTTATCTTTACCAAAAGATAATTTACCAAAAATTGAGTGAATATTCCCTTGTTTATCAGTTTTGAATTCAAATTTTCAAGCTGCAATTTCTTTTACAATAGCAATTAAGTCTTCACCAACAGTTCCAGTTTTTGGATTTGGCATAAGTCCTTTTGGTCCAAGTACTCTAGCAATTTTTCACATTTGTCTCATCATTGAAGGTGTAGCAACACAAACATCAAAATCAAGAGCAGTTTCACCTGAAGCGATAGAGTTGATTAAATCTTCTCCACCAGCAACTACTGCACCAGCAGCTTTTAAATCAGCAGCAGAAACACTATCAGAAAAAGCACAAACTTTTACTGTTTTCCCAGTTCCATTTGGAAGAGAAATAGTAGTTCTAATCATTTGATCAGCATATTTTGGATCAAGATTTAAGTTAAAGTGAACTTCAACAGTAGGATCAAATTTTACTGTATTTGTTTTTTCAAGTAATTCAACAGCTTCAGCTACTGAATAAGCCATTTCTTGATTAATAAATTCAACGGCTTTGTTATATTTTTTACCTCTTTTTGCCATAATAATTTTGTTAAATAATAAAGGTAATAACGAACATATAAGTTCTTCCTTAAAGGCCGAACAATTATATAAAAAAAATAAAAAAAGTAAAATGTTTTTACTTTTTTTATTCTTATTTACAAGAACATTTTTTATTAGTATGATTACATTCTTTTTCTACTGGATCATATCATCATTTTGACCAAGGCATACATCTAAAAATTCTTCAAACTCATTTTAAAGTTCCTATAAAAACTCATTTTTTTTCTACTGCTTCAATCATATATTCGCTACAAGTTGGAATATGTTTACAATAGGGAGGTTTATTTAATGATTTCACCCAAATAGAATGATCTGGAGAAAGATATTTTTGATAGAGTCGAACTCCAGAGATAAGTTTTTTTTTCAATCGTATTATTTTAGAAAATAAAAAGAAGCTCAAGAAAGCCTCCTTTTTATACTATTTTACAAAAGCTAAAACTTTTGAGAATACTTGTGGATTAGTAATAGCTAAGTTTGATAAAACTTTTCTGTTTAATAAAACAGATTTTTTATACATAGCATTAATAAATCTTGAGTATGTAGTTCCTTCTTGTCTAGCAGCTGTATTGATTCTTATAGTCCATAATTTTCTGAAATCTCTTTTTTTAGTTTTTCTACCGATATAAGAGTTTAATCCAGCTTTCATCCAAGCAGTTTTTGCTCTAGAAAATTGTCTAGAATTTAATAATCTATATCATTTTGTAGCTTTTAATATTTTTTTGTGTCTTTTTTTAGTCATGACACCTCTTTTTACTCTAACCATATTTTTGAATTAGTAAGTTATAAATTTGAAATGCAAAAACATAACGAAAATAATTATGTTTTTATTTATATTTTCTATGCAAATGGTAATTGTTGTCTGATTTTTCTTTCTTCAGCAACAGATACAACTAAACCGTATCTATTTCTTCCTTTTGCTTTTTTACTTTTATCTGAAAGTAAGTGTTTTTTCCAAGCTTTAGCAAGTTTAAATTTACCTTTTGCAGTAACTTTTACTCTTTTTTTAACTCAGCTTCTAGTTTTTAAAGTCATAGTAGTAAATTATAAATATATTTTAAATATCTTTTTAGGGATAATATTATTTTGGTAATAGCATTACAATAAAGTTACTTCATGCTCTTACTAGTTTTTTATCAATTTTGTAGAAATCTTCAAGCATTGCAACGAATGTTTCCATTTTTTGTTTTGCAATATCTTCATAATGATTTTCTCTTCATCTGAGTACTAGCATTGCTTTTAGAGGATGTCCATCTTTAGCAAATTTTTCAGCTTGATTTTTTTTCACTTCAAGGTCATGATCTCAAATTTTGAAAGTAATTTTAATTGTTTTCAAATCTGGAGCTTTTCCTTTTTGTTTATTTTTTTGATCTTGTTTCTTTTGTTTATAAAGAAATTTTCCATAATCAAGCATTTTTACAATAGTGAGTTCTCATTCACGACCGAGTTGCATAAGATCTAAAGCACTTTCACGAGCTTTTTGTTTTGCATCAGCAAGTGACATTTCTCATAAAACTTCTCCTTCATCAGTAATAAGTTTTATTTTAGAAGCTTTTATTTCGTCATTTAACGGTCTTTTGTTCTCTTTCATGAACTTGGATTAAGATTGTAAAGAAGTTTCTAATTTTTTTAGCATTCCAGCATATTTTGATTTTTTTCTATCACCATTATTTTTATGGATGATATTTTTTTTCACAAGTTTATCAATATTTGATTGTAATCCTGATGAAACAGTTTTACCGTCATTTTTTTTATTGAAAAATACTTTTTTTGCAGCTTCTAAATCATTGTTTTTTACAGCAGCTTCAAAAGCTTTTCTTGTTTCTTTAAACATTTCTTTAAAGTGTTCATTTCTTGAGTGTTTTTTTACACTTTGTTTTAATGCTTTTTTTGCAGATTTAATTAATGGCATAATTTTGGCTTAAAATAAATATAAAATAACTGTTTGGGGCTAGTTACTTGTATTGCCTTTCGACAATATACCGCAGCATTATATGAAATAAATGAAAATAGTCAAAAAATTTTTAT
>JAUCDK010000037.1:0-9442 GCA_034675265.1 Patescibacteria group bacterium | reverse complement strand
TACTTTAAAATCAAAAACATTTCAAGATATAGAATTGTTAGAAAAAATTTTTCAAGACTCTATTCATGACTATACTCATCTAATCACCCTTGAAGGAAATATATTTCCAGAAGCATCTCATGGTTTTTCTATTTTAGCTCTTTCTAACGAAGAAAAAAATGCTGGATTTTTATGGGGAAGCTACGATACTTCAGAAAAGAAAATAATTTTTTGAAATATAGATACTTATAAAATCTACCATCCTGCTTTTGTGACTCTCAGTGAAAGTGATATTCCTCTTGTAGAAAGTGATATCACAAATTTTCTTTCCTCTCTTCCAGAAGAAAAAATACAATACTTTAAAAATATTTCAATGACAAAATGGTGAATATACCAAATTTTAAGCCCAAAAATGATGAAAATAGATTTTGTAATGTCTTTTGAAAAATATTCTGATTTTATCTGACTTCCACTTAAAGATATACAAGAAAATCCAAAATATAAAACTATAAAAATTTCTATGATTTATTAAAAAATATATGAAAAAACATATCCAAACCGAGTGATTTTTTTTAGTACTGGTAATTATTATTATAGTTATACTCTGACTTTTTAGTGTGATTATTTGGAATATTACCAATCTTGATTTTTGATTTATTGACAATCAATCAGAACAATTCAAATGACAACAAAAATATATCAATGCTAAAAATATCACCTATAAATTTCATACGCTTACGAATACTGATGGTTTTTGAGAAGATCTCACATCCTGCTCTGGATGACTCATGAGTTATCACAAAGAGGAAACTCCGATATGTCAATGAGGAGAAATAGTAAATACTTCTGATAATATCGATGATGCTTGAGATAATGATGATTTTAAAGCAAGTTTTTATACAGGAAATATTCTCTCAAGAGTAACTTCTGATTCAGATTTATATGATAATGATGATTTTGCAAGAAAATATCTTATCGGAGTAATTCCTCCCAAAGAAACAAAAACAGTTATTTTTTTCAATGATGCTTTGAAAGATATGATTTCTATCAATCCAAATAATAGATCTGAATATGAAAATACTCCTCAAATTCCTGGGCAAACTCAGGAAAGCACGATAACTTTGTTTTGAAATTTTAATCATATAAATGGAAAAATATCTATCTATACATTTGATAAAGAAATTTTTAATCTTAAAAAAGAGCTTCAATATATATCTCACACAGAGGGAGATATCAAAAACCAAAGCGGAATACTTTCTTATTCATGAAGTATTGATTCTTGAGAAATTCCTTACATCTTTCAAATCAACAATTTTGACTATGCTCTTGTAGTAGAAAATTATTCTGACGATACTGTCTTAACATATCAATTTGAATGATATGATGAGAAAAAAAGACCTCTCTATATTGTAGGACTCGATGATAAAAATGGTTTTGAAAATAGAGTATTATTTTCTCCTGAACTGGTAGAAAATTATTATTGATATGTTATACAATGAGTACAATAAAAAAATCAAGCAAATGCTTGATTTTTTTTAATTAAATTTTGGTAAATATTCATCTTTATATCTTTGCTCACATTCTTTAATAATTCTTACTGCTTCTTCTACTCCAAAAAATCATTCTACTTTTCCAGTTCCTGGTTTTTTAAGATCTTTATAATGTTCCCAATAGTAAGTAGTTTCTTTGATAAATTGTTCTCCTAAATCTTCAATAGATTTAATATGATTGGTTCTTTTATCATCATTGATAACTGCAATTACTTTATCATCAACTTCTCATCAGTCAATAAATTTCATAATTCCAATTACTCTTACTTCTACTAAAGTTCCTGGGATCAGAGGCTCAGTAACATTTACTATTTCAACATCAAGTGGATCATTATCTAAATCCCAAGTACAAGGAATAGCTCCATAAGCAAAAGGGTAAGATAATGAAGAAAAACCAACTCTATCAAGTTTTAAAGTTCCAGTTTCAGTAATAATTTCGTATTTATTAATACTTCCTGCATTAATTTCAACGATTGTATTAATAACTGCATCTTCCTCAGAAGCAAATGCTGGTAAAACATGAAGTAAATTCAGCATATATTTGCTTGGTGCATGATTTATATTTGCCATAATTTCAAGTTTAGAAAATAAATTTAATATTTAAAATAAAAATCAAAAGATTTTTATTTTAAATTTCCAAGTTTTAATTGAGCTATAGATTTAAGAAGCATATCTTGTGCTTCCACAAATTTTTCCATATCTACTCTATCTTTACTATCTTTATATTGTTCCATAGTTTCAAGAGCTGATAGTCTTGCTTTTTCAGCAATATCCAAATCTACATCCGAAACCGTAACAAGCATATCAATAAGTATTTTCATACTTGATTGAGCCACTTCTAAAATTCCTCATCAAATAGCAAAATCTTCTTCTTTTTGCATATTATTTTCATCCATATGAACTACTCTTAAAACAGAAGGTTTTAAGGTAGTAATAAGTGGAATATGGTGGTCCAAAACAGTTATTTCTCCTGAAGTAGTCATAGCAGTTACTGAAACTACTGAGTGAGATTTAAAAAGTTTTCCATTAAATGACAATATTTCTAATTTCATAATAATTGTTTGTTAAAAACTAAAAGTGAAAGTAAATTGAAATCAACTTACTTTATGCTTTTAATTATTTTTGATCTTTATTATATGCTGCAATTACATCTTCAATACCAGCTTTATACATAAAATATCCTTCTGGAATGTAATCAACTTCCCCATCAATAATTTTTTTAAATCCTGAAACAGTATCAGAAAGTTTTGAATATACTCATGGAGTTCCTGTAAATTGTTCTGCAACAAAGAATGGTTGTGATAAGAATTTTTGAATTCTTCTTGCTCTTGCTACTGTTAATTTATCATCTTCTGATAATTCGTCCATACCAAGAATGGCAATAATATCTTGTAATTCTTTATATTTTTGTAAAATTCTTTGAACTTCTCTTGCTACATTATAATGTTCTTCACCAACTACAAGAGGATCAAGAACTGTAGAAGTAGAATCAAGAGGATCAACAGCTGGATAAATACCAAGTTCTGCAATAGATCTATTTAATGAAATAGTTGAATCTAAGTGAGCAAATGTTGCTGCTGGAGCTGGATCTGTAAAGTCATCCGCTGGAACGTATACTGCTTGAACAGAAGTAATAGAACCATCTTTTGTAGAAGTAATTCTTTCTTGTAGAGCCCCCATATCTGTTGCTAGAGTTGGTTGGTATCATACTGCTGAAGGAATTCTTCAAAGTAATGCAGAAATTTCAGAACCTGCTTGAGTAAATCTGAATATGTTATCAACGAATAAAAGTACATCTCTTTTTTCTCTATCTCTGAAATGTTCAGCCATAGTTAATCAAGTTAATGCAACTCTCGCTCTTGGTCCTGGAGCTTCGTTCATTTGTCCAAATACCATCGCTGTTTTATCAATAACACCTGATTCTTTCATTTCATGGTATAGGTCATTTCATTCTCTTGTTCTTTCTCAAACTCAAGCAACTACTGAATATCATCCATGTCCTGATGCAATATTATGAATTAATTCTTGCATGATAACTGTTTTCCCTACTCATGCTCAACCGAAAAGACCTACTTTTCCTCATTTTAACATTGGAGCAATTAAATCTACTACTTTAATCCCTGTTTCGAAAATTGCAGCTTTTGTAGTTAATTCAGAAAATTTTGGAGCTGATCTATGAATTGGATCATTATGTTCAGTTTTTGGTTTTTCTAAACCATCTATTGGTTCTCCAAGAACATTAAACATTCTTCCAAGTACTTTTTCACCAACTGGAACTCTAATTGGAAATTCAGTTGCTGTAACTTGCATTCCTCTTTTTAATCCATCAACTGGGTTCATAGCAATGGTTCTTACTACTCAATCTCCAAGTTGTTGTTGAACTTCTAAAACTACTTTATTTTCTCAAGCAACTTCTAAAGCATCATAAATAGATGGAACATATCCATTTCCAAATTCTACATCAATAACTACTCAAACTATTTTCGTAATTTTTCAAGTATGCATATATTCTAAAAATTAAAAAATTAAATTATTATTCATTTTTGTTAAGAATTAAAAGTTATCAATGATGTTTCATTTTCAACTTTTAATTCTTAACATTTTTTGTCCATAGCGACATTTGAAAGCCTATCTGCTTCTTTATTGAGCTCTCTTGGTATCCAAGTAAAAACTACTTTTGTATTACTCGTTATCAAATTTTTGATATCCGTATTTAATACTTTGAGTTCTTCCTTTTTGATTTTCCATTCTCACTTCAATTGTTTTATTACTAAATCACTATCAGCAAAAAGTTCAATTTCAGTAGCTCATAATTCTATACATCTTTTTATTCCAAGATAGGCAGCAGTATATTCTGCTTCATTATTTGTTTTTATTCACAAATATTTATATCTTTTTTCAACTTCTTTATCGTTTTCATCAGTTATATACACTCAAATTCCAGCCTCTCCAGGATTTCATCTACTTCCTCAATCTGTATAGAGTTTTAGCTTCATAATTTTATATGTAAAATAGTAAAATGAGACTGGTAAAATCAAGAAATTATAATTTTACCACTCCTACATTTTATTACTAATCCTTCATACTTTCTACTCAAGAAACTATTTCTGAAACTTCTTTCGTAATAGCAGCCTGACGAGCTTTATTATAAGCAAGAGTTAGTTTTGAAGCATATTTATTTGCACTATCTTTTGCATTCTTCATAGCAATCATACGTGATGAATGTTCTGAAGCTTTTGATTCAATCAAAATATCATAAAACATAGAGTCAATAAGCATTGGTAAAAGTTCATTTAAAACTTGAGCTTTACTTGGTTCAATAGTATAATCAGTTGTTTTATTACTTTCTTGTAAAAATTCTTTTTCTTCATGAAAATCTTCTCCAAAAATTTGTTTAAAATAAACTTCAATTCCATCTTTTGTAAGAGGTAAAAAATCTCTTGCAACCGGAACTTGTTTAATTGTATTTACATAATGATTGTAAAATACTTTTATTTTTGAATATTCAGGAGTTAAAAATTTT
Source organism: Patescibacteria group bacterium (assembly GCA_034675265.1). Lineage (GTDB taxonomy): Bacteria > Patescibacteriota > Gracilibacteria > BD1-5 > UBA6164 > UBA7396. Next base: position 4,390 of record JAUCDK010000037.1, on the reverse strand, counting down.
TCTTGAATAAGTCTTGAAATAGATTTTGCAAATACGAAATCTATATTATCAGAAAATTCAGAAGAAAAATCTGCAATAAGAGTATTTCCTGTTCTTCAAACAAAACCTGCTCCTCTTTTTCAAACTGCAATGAAATCAATTTTTTCAGATGAATTTTCTTTCATATACTGATTTACTTTTTTCATTACATTTATATTATAACCTCAACAAAGTCCTTTGTTAGAGGTAATAATGATAGCAAGAGTTTTTCCAGTATTTTCATTTTTTCTAAAAAATTTTGATTCTTCAAGAGAGTCACTCATATTTAAAAATACTTCAAGCATAGATTTCATATATGCTTTTTTTTCTAAAGCTAAATCTTGAGCTTTTTTCATTTTTACTGTTGAAATAAGTTCCATAGCTTTAGTAATTTTTCCAGTATTTTTAATTGATTTGATTCTTCTTTTAATCTCTTTTCAATTTGCCATTTTATAAAATTTATAATTTATAATGGTAAAATGGTAAAATTATAGATATTTACCATTTTACATTTTACCATTTTCTTATTTATTTAATTCAACTATTTTATTAATAATTTCTACTAATTTTTTCTCTGTTTCTTCTTTTACTTCTCTATCTTTTGCAATAGCTTCTAATACTGTTTTTTCTTGATCAAGTGCTAAGTAAAGTTCTTTTTCAACTTTTCTTACTTTTGAAACATCAACTGCATCTAAATATCCTTTAGATCCAGCATAAATAGAAGCAACTTGTTTTTCAACTGAAATTGGTTCAAAAACTCATTGTTTTAAAAGTTCCATCATTCTTTTTCCTCTTTCAAGTTGTTTTCTTGTAGAAGCATCTAAATCAGAAGCAAATTGTGAAAATGCTGCTAATTCTCTATATTGAGCAAGATCTAATTTCAAAGTACCAGCTACTTTTTTCATAGCTTTAATTTGAGCAGCTCCTCAAACTCTTGATACTGATAATCATACGTTAATAGCAGGTTTTTGACCAGCATTAAATAAGTCAGATTCAAGAAATATTTGACCATCTGTAATAGAAATTACGTTTGTTGGAACATAAGCAGAAACATCTCAAGCTTGTGTTTCAATAATTGGTAATGCAGTCATTGATCCAGCACCAAGTTCATCATTTAATTTTGAAGATCTTTCAAGAAGTCTTGAGTGAAGATAAAATACATCTCATGGATATGCTTCTCTTCCTGGTGGTCTTCTTAAAAGTAATGACATTTCTCTATAAGCATTTGCTTGTTTTGTAAGATCATCATACACAATTAATGCATGTTTTCCGTTAAACATGAAGTATTCAGCCATTGCACATCCTGCATATGGAGCTAAATATTGCATAGAAGCTGGTTCAGAAGCACCTGCAGAAACTACAATAGTATAATCCATTGCACCTCTTGATTTTAGTTCTTCAACTACTCTTGCAACTTTTCCTTCTTTTTGTCCAATAGCAACGTATACACAAACCATGTTTTGACCTTTTTGGTTTACAATAGCATCGATAGCAACTTGTGTTTTACCAGTTTGTCTATCTCAGATAATAAGTTCTCTTTGTCCTCTCCCTACTGGAACAAGAGCGTCAAGAGCTTTAATACCTGTTTGCATTGGTTCATGAACTGATTTTCTATCCATTACTCAAGTCGCAACTCTTTCAATTGGATAAAATTCTTTTGATTTTACATCACCAAGTCCATCAATAGGATTTCCAAGTGAATCAACTACTCTTCCGATAAGTCCTTCTCCAACTGGAACTTCTAAAGTTCTTCCTGTTGATTTTGCAGTTTGACCTTCTTTAATTTTATTAAATCCAGTTAAAACTACTACTCAAACATAGTGTTCTTCTAAGTTCATCGCAATTCATACTCATCCTGCTTCAAATTCAACAAGTTCGTTATAAGCAACATTTCTGAGTCCTGAAACTTTTGCAACTCAATCTCACAAATAAAATACTTCTCCTACATTTTCCATTTCTGGAGTTGTATCAAGAGTATCAATTTGTTTTTCAATATCACTTATAATTCCATTTAATAAGTCATTTGACATAAAAATATAATTAACAATTAATAATCATTTTTCGTGTAGTTTTCACCACTTTTTACTTTAATAAATTTTCAAATCTATTATAAGCTATATCACACATAGTATCATTATAAAAAACTCTCATTCATCATTGTAAATGTTGATTTTTTACAAACTCTACTTGTGATAATTCAACATCTCATCCAAATACTTTTTTATATACTTCTAGAGATTTTTCCCTTACGTATGCAAGAGCATCATTTCCATAATCAAAATATTCTACTTTGAGAATATTTTTTCCATTATGAACTCTCTCATATTCTTTTACTCATCTTTTTCATAAAGATTTTTTCAAAGAATTAAGAAGTTGTAAATTCTTCAGTAAATCTTTTAATTCTCATTTATTTAGTTTTGTAATATCTGTCATAGTTTTTTATATTATTTAATAGAAGCTATTTCAGTTTCTACAAAATCTCTTGAAACTTTTTCAGAAGAAAAAAGTTTTGCATTAAATTTTAAAATCAAATCTATAGATTTTGCTTTTACATCATTTAACATAGTTTCTTTTTCTTTTGTAATTTCAGCTAAAGCTGAATTTTTCATACTACTTGCTTCTGCAGTAGCTTGATCTTTAATAATTTGAGCTTCTTTTTTTGCTAAATCAGTCGCATCTTTTCTAATTTGTTCTGCATTTTTTCTTGCTTCTGCTAAAAGAGCGTCTTTTTCTGCTTGAGCCTCATTATTTAATTTCTCAATATTATTATAATCATTTTCTAATTTTTTTCTTTTTTCAGATTCTTTGTCTAAATATTGTAAATATGGTTGGAAGACAAAACGATTTAAAACCCATAATATCAAAAGTAATATTATAGTTTGAATTACGAGTGTCTCTAATGTAAAGAATTGAAAATCATGTAATCCTTCTGTCATAATTATTGTTCTGTTTGTTAATAAAATAAAGGAATTATTCTTCCTTTATATTTCACAAAGAAAATGTTTTACATAGAAAACATTTTCTTCTTATGAAATACTAAAATTATAGAGCAAAACCAATAATAAGAGCAATAACTAATGCATAAATTGCAACAGCTTCAGCTAATGCGATACATAAAATTGCTAATCATTGAATTTTTCCAGCAGCTTCTGGATTTCTTCCTAATGCTTCTAAAGCAGCTTTACCAATTAAACCAATACCAAGTCCAGGTCCAATAGCACCTAATCAAATAGCTAAAGCCATTGCTAATTCTTTTAATTCCATAATTTCTTATGTTAAGTTATAAAATATAAAAGATAATCTTGAATTTTTAAAGAAAAATCCAAAACTACACATATATATTTTAATGATGTTCTCTGCTTTGATTAAAATATGATATCATCAGCATGTAAAATACAGCCGCTTGAATTCATGCAATCAAAAGTTCGAAAAACCAAAACGGAACTGATAACAATCTCCCAACTTCAAAAAATGAACTACTCATAAGTACTCATAAATATGTAATTACTCCAAGTAATATTACTCAAGCAAATATATTTCAGAATAGTCTCAGAGAGAGTGAAGCTACTGTTGCTGGAACTGAAAGTAAATGAAGCCATCCAACAATAACATTGATACATTTTTCAGCAAGTCCATTTCAAACAAAATTGAATAAATATCCTTTTGTAAATCATCCTGCTCCTGAAGTTTTTATAGCAATTCCTAAAAAAGTAACTACTGTAATGAGAGCTAAAACCAAAGTAGTATTCAAATCACTATTCATTGGTCTAATATATTCTAAAATATTTCCTGAAATTGATGAACCAAGCCAATCAATTACGAGTCAAAATATATTTCCAAATAATATAATGATGAAAAAACCTGCAATTAAAGGAAATGCTGCTCTTGAGAATTTTTTATCTCAATGAAATGATTCTGTAAGGTTTTTATCTAATGATGATAACACATGTAAAACTCCTGTTTTTAATCTTGATTTTTCTTTTTTGAGTGCACTTTTTGCAAAAACTGCAAAAATAATTACGAAAATAAGAAAAATAAATGTTGCTACATTTGTATTACTGATTGGTCCATAAACTGTTTCTCATTGAATTTTTGGAATATGAGGTCCAGCATGTTGTTCAGTTTGAAGTTCATTATTTTGAGCCATGTTGCTTTTCTTTAGAAATAGTATTAAATTCTTTTGTTACTTTCTTGATTTCAAAAACAAGAATAATAATAAGTGGTATTATAGAGAGAAATACAGCGCCTATTAAAAATTGTCATTTGTTTCAAAAAAGCGCACCGAGTATAACTGCAAAAAGTAAAAAAGCAAATAAATTTGCTAAAATCAGTAGAAAAATACGAAAAAAACTTTTATACATAAAAAATTGAT
>JAUCDK010000036.1:0-9785 GCA_034675265.1 Patescibacteria group bacterium | reverse complement strand
TTCCGAGTGATTTTATGAATTTTTGCTTTCTACACAACCTGATTATATTTTACACATAAAGCATATGCAACCAAATTTATGATTCATACTAAAAAGCTCGCAGGAAGAATAATAGCAAGTATCAGCGCGTAGGTCGGACTACAACTCGTGAAAACAGGACCGAGTGAAAGTCACATCAAAATATTTTTTTTATTTCCTGATGCCTGAGTAGATGCAGAAAAAACTTCATTTGATTTCCTATCAAATCAGAGTTTACTCGATAATTTTTTCCAAAGATCTGGAAAAACGGTGATGATTCAGAGTCATACGATGAGTCCTCCAGAAAACATTGCCCAAAAGCTTTGTGGAACACTGATAAAAAAAGTCGTTGCTTTGAGAAAAATAGAAAATACTATCATCGAAAGCGCGAGTGAAGCAATAATCACAAACGGTCATTTTTTATCATCAGGATTTTCGATACTTCAAGAAAGGATGATTGGGAGAAGTGGAAGTACACACGGAGCAAGAATGGTGAGAATTCCAGCAAAAAACGAAATAAATAGGAGAGTCATACTATAAAAATTATCAAATAAAAAAGATAGTGATATCATAATCATCTATCTTAATTTATTCTTAATTATTCACTTACTCTCATTTCAAGGTCTTTCACATCATTACTTCCTGACCATTTTTTGATCATTTCTCATTTGCTGTCAACCAGTACAAAAGTATGTTGCATAGTGATACCGTATTTTTCTTTGAGATCAGCAGCGCTATCATAATCGACTTTGAGAAGATTTATATTTTCGGAAATTTCAGAACTTGAAAAATTTTTATCGGCTCAAGCACAAGCTGGACACCAAGATGCGTGGAAAAAAAGTATATTTTTCTCAGTAGCAGAGAGTTTGTCTGCGCTGTATGCTGAGTATATTCCAGTTTTTACCATAATTTCTTCTTTTACCATTTCGTCTTTTTTCATAGTTTCTTCTGGTATTTTTTCTTCTGTGAGTGCTGGAGCTTTTTCCATATCAGAAGTTTTTTCTTTCAGTTGGGTTGTATTTTTGTATGAGGTCATCTAAAAAACCTACTTCTTCATCAAGAGGAGAATTAATTCATCTTACTATTTTATCATAGTATTCTAAGAATATATTATATGTTTCCATTTTTCAGGAATAAGGAAATAATTAGATAGATTATATAAAAAAATTTTTAAAATCAAAAAAGACTCTTTTTGAGAGTCTTTTTTAATACGTTCAAATATGTACAGATATTTTAGTCTGAGCATTACTTTCAAAAGAATAGAGCTCATAATCAGTATTAAAAATTCTTTTTAAATTTGAATTCCATATATCTTGCCAAGTAGAAAAGATTTCTTTTCCTGTTTGTCAATTTACTTCAAAAATTTTATAATTATTATTTTCAATATTTATAAAGTCATATCACTCTATATTTGAAATTCAACCAATTAAAAGATCATAATTTCCATATTGAATATCAAACTTTCCACTTTGATTAAGTTCATAATTATGATACACAGCATAAATATTTTTTTCATTAAGTCAGAGTTTATCTTTATGTCATTCTGAATAAAATCTTTCCCACAATTTTCATATTTCTTCTGCTTTATTATTACTTGTTCTTATTTTTAAGCCGGTTATTTTCATATTCTTATAAACTATTTTTAATAATTTCTTCAATTTCATTTGCAACGTTAGGATTTTCTACCAAAAATTGTTTTACATTTTCTCTTCATTGTCAGAGTTTTGTTTCTCCAAATGAGTAAAATGACCCAGATTTTTTAATAATTTCAAGTTCACTTCCGATATCAACGATTTCTCCATTTTTTGAAATTCATTCATTGTACATCACATCAAATTCTGCTTCTTTAAAAGGAGGAGCGATTTTATTTTTCACTACTTTAATTTTTGTTCTATTTCCAGTTGCTTCTTTTTCTATTCATGTTCAAGCTTCAATTTTATCTTTTCTTCTTACATCGATTCTTTGAGATGCATAAAATTTTAAAGCATTTCCTCAAGTTGTTGTTTCAGGGCTTCCAAACATTACTCAGATTTTCATTCTGATTTGGTTGATGAAAATTACACTACATCCAGTTTTTGCAATTGGACCAGTAATTTTTCTCAGTGCTTGAGACATAAGTCTTGCTTGAAGTCACATATGAGAATCTCCCATTTCTCCTTCAATTTCAGCTTTTGGTGTAAGAGCAGCAACAGAGTCAACAACGATTAAATCAACAGCACCAGATCTTACAAGAGCATCAACAATTTCTAAAGCTTGTTCTCCGTAGTCAGGTTGTGAAATAATAAGATTATCAATATCCACACCAATTTTTTTTGCATATGCTGGATCAAGAGCATGTTCTGCATCCACAAATGCTGCTGTTCCTCAAGCTTTTTGTACTTCTGCAATCGCATGAAGTGTAAGAGTTGTTTTTCATGATGATTCAGGACCGTAAATTTCAACGATTCTTCCTTTTGCATATCATCCTCAAAGTGCTATATCAAGAGAGAGAGAACCAGATGATGATGTTTCTACATTCATAGTTTCTTTTTCTCAGAGTTTCATTACTGATCATTTTCAAAATTGTTTTTCTATCATAGCAAGTGCTTGCGATAGTGCTTCTTTTTTATCCATACCTTTTTCATTAATAATAAATATATAATTGAATTATATAGTGTTAGTATATAATATATTTGTATAAGTCAAATATTTTTTTAAATTATCATTTTATTCTGTAATTTTCTCTTATTCACGAGAGAGTTCCAATCGCAATATTTTCACTTCCACAAGTTTTACATTTAAATACATATCCATTTTGTTTTGGCCTATCTACTTCAACGATATTTTCACATTCTTTACAATAAAATGATACTTCTCATCTTTCTTCATTGAAAGTATCTCTTTTTTGAAAATCATCTATGTTTATCAGGTCTTTATAGTTCATCTGTTGTATAATAATTAAAATAAACTTAAAATTTGTTCTCTTTTCTTTTCTAATTTGAGTATTCAGATTTTATGAAGTTCTAAAAAAGATTTTAGAGTTGCTTCTACATCGACAATAGCATCATGAGCTCATATAAAATATTCTCAAAATAATTTTTTATATAATTCTCCAAGTTTTGGATATTTAAATCTTTCTCCATTTCCTGGTAATTGGCAATAATCCACTGTTGTTTTCATAGTACACATTACTTGTTTTGGTCTGTAATCATATTCACGACCTAATCTTTTGAGTTCTAATTTAATCATGTCTTCATCATACTCAATATTGTGACCAATAACTACATCACTTTCATTTATAATATTTATAAATTCATCAATATATTCTTCGATGCTTGGAGCATTTTTTACGTCAATATCATAAATGTGGTGAACTTGACTTGAAGCATAGGGAATAGAAATTTTTGGTTTAATAAATTGGTTAATTCTTTTTATTTCTTTAAAATTTCCATCTTCTAGTTCTCCATAAATTCATGCAAATTGTATAATGTATGGTTGGGCATTTAAATCAGGATTTTTTTTGTCTATAAATCAGGTTGTTTCTGTGTCGAATATTAAAATTTTCATAAAAAAAGTGTAAATCATTAATTAGAAATAGTGTAAAAATTTATAAAAAAAAAGCAAACAAAAAGTTTACTTTTTTTATAATTTTTTTGAAATTAATCTTTTAATTGATAGTAATTTCTTCAGACTCTTTGAATAATTTTTTTATTTTGAAGATTCATATAAATAGTGGTATTTTTTACTTTTCTTACTTTGAGTACTTTTGCAATAATATCTTCAGTGCTCATTGGTTCTCATGCTTTTTTCATGATATCTGTAATAACATCAAGAACAGTTCCTGGTTTATAAATTCACCAATCTTTTAGAGCATAAATTCATCTTCCAACTAACACAAATTCAGAATTTCTAATAAGTTCATTGTGAACCGTATTTACTTTTACTTTTTCTCACATATTTTCTGTTATTTTGTTTGCAATAGAAACAAAATGCATAGGAATTTTTTCTTTTCTGAGAATGTAGATTGCTTTATCTTTAAGTGTTTTTGGATTTAATATTTTCCATTTTTCAAGTCCGATTAAAGTTTCTTCACCTGAAACAATATCTTCATAAACATCTAAAACAGCATCAATAAAAGAATTTTTTAAATTATTATTTTTGAGATTAATTTTAATCATTTCATAAAGTGATGCTTTTTCCATTACATCTTTTCTTTTTTTCAAAATAGCAAGAGCTTCTTTATAAATAGCGTCAATTGTTTTTTTACTAATTCTAGGAAGATAAAAATAGGTCTTTGTTCCTAATTTTGGTTTTGATTTCACTATGTCATAATCTGATTGAACAATTGTTTCTAAAATAGAAGCATTAATAGTTGCTTCAAGTTCAAATCACTTTATAATAGCATTAATTAATTTTTCTTTTATTAAAAGTCATCCGTGCTCTTCTAAAATTTCTTTTGCGAATTCTTGTATTTTTACTAATGTGGTTGCTTTTACCACTCTTCCTATTTTTTTAATTCATGAATCTTCAATTTGTCTTACTCTTTCTCTTGTAATATTTGGAGAAAATGAGTCTCAAATATTTTGAAGTGTTTCTTTTTCTCAATGTAATCCAATTCTTCTTTCAATAACATTTTTTTCTTTTTCAGAAAGTGCTTGAAGAATCTCTTTGAAAGCACCCGTTATTGAAGAATTATTTATTTCCTTTGTTTGCATATTTACCATAGGATTAAAGTTAAGAAAATATTATATAATGTTTTTTTAATTAAAGTCAAGTTTTTTATTAAAATGGTAATTTCATATTATTTTCATTTCTATGTGTATTTGGTTCTCAAGACAAAATTTCATCTCAATTTCCATTTTCAACATATATGGATACTTTACTTTTTGAATATAAATTTACGCTTCATCATACGAGTCATAGAGTATATCATACTAATGTCATAATTACTCATTTTCCAATTATCATTCATTCTCTAAACATTTGAGTATTTTCAATAATAAATACTCAATTTATAGTGGTTACCAGTCAAAAGACTAAAAGAATTACAATGAGAATAGAATCTTTAGCGTTAAAATTGAAAATATTTTTTATAAATTCTTTTGATTTTTGTCAAAAAACAAGAAAAAATATCTTTATATTCAAAAATAAAAGGATATAACCACTTATCCCAAGTATTTTATAAAATGCGTTTCCATAAATGACATTGTCATAACTTTCTATCCAGTTTAAAAATAATCAGAAACTTGCAAGAAATACTCAAATTATGACTATTTTTAGAGGATTTGCTATGTTTAATCCTTCAAATTTTAAAATACTAAAAACTTGTCAAAAAAGCCTCTTAATTTTCCTATTTTTAGCACTCATTCTATATGACATTTTCTTTTTTCTAATATGTTAAAAACTTTTCATTTTTTACATAATTTTTAGAATAAGTAAAGTTTCATAGTCTTTACAAATATTATTTTTATTGTTAGATAATAATTATCCAATTCTTTTTTTTGATTTCTATAATTTTTTTGTTATTATATTTGTATACTATATTTTTTTTCTTAGGAAAATGAAAAAAATAAGAAATAGATTTATTGATATTATTTTGTTGGTGATAAGTTTTTTTGTATCAATTATCAGAAGTATCAAAGCTTTAATCACTTGAAAAAAAACTATTAAAAGATCAAGTTCTTTTGATAGTATTGATTATGTTTTCAGAATTTGGCCGCATTCTTTTTGGAAAAAACCATCCTTTTTTAAAATAGGTATTTTTGTGGCAGCATTTATTAAATATATATTTTATAAGAAAAAATAATATGAAATACACCAAAAAATGATTTACTTTAGTTGAAATATTATTGTGAATTTTAATATTTACTATTGTTGTTCTTGCTTGATTTGAAGCTCTTTCGGCAGTAAATATTTGAAAAATAAAATTGATTGAAAGAACAAATATTACCAAAGATGTTGTGTATTTTACAGAAAAATTATTTGAAGAAATTAAATCTGGTGGAACGCTTGATTATGAAGAATATTTTAATAGAAAAGTTGTTTGAGTGACTACTCAAAGTTGACATTATTTACAACCAACAGGATTTTGAAATTTTTGAAAATGATGAGTGATTGGAACAAATAATTATGGAGATAGTTTCTATTATTGTAAAAGTTGAAATGCTATAAATATGTGAACTGGATGATGTTTTCAACCTTTGAATGGAAATGATTTTAGTTCAACTATTGCAGGAGTTTGATTTGGCGCATGATTGGGACAATTACAAAGATATGGACAGTATGCTTTTCAATTTATAGATTATAATTCTAATATGAATAATGATTTATGAGATGAAAATGGTGATGGAAATATTAGATGAGATGATGATGATGAACATTTATGAGTTGGACCAATTGTATTTACTGGTTGAGAAAATGTAAGAGAGATTTATTTGATTTCTTGAGATAATAAAAAAAGAACTCTTTTGAGATGGAATTGGAAAGAAGACCCAAATAAACCAGCAAGCACTTCTTGTGATTCTTCAAATTTTTGATCAGGATGTTTAGGAACTATTGAAATGTTAAAGTTAGAATGATATGATTGGTGAATGTCTCACTCAAAAGTATGACCATGAACGTATGATGGAATTATTGATACATGGCTTATTGATAAAAGTTTTTGAACTTGAGCTGAGGTAATTGCATGAAGTAATAATTTTAATTATTGGCAACCACTTTTTCCTGACAGTGTAAGTGTATCTGATTTTAAAGTATTTTTATATCCAAATACCGATGTAGAACATGCTTGGAAAGATAAAAATGAATCAAGTAATATAAATCCATATTTAAGACTTTCTATTACTTTAGAACCAAGTTGGAAAAAAAGAGTTGGGATAAAATGAAAAATTCCAAAATATACGATTAATACTACCATTAATTTGGTCGATTATTTTACTCAATAATAGTTTTTTATGAGAAAAAACAAAGATTGATTTTCTATTTTAATAGGAATGTGACTTACTATTTTGATTATTTTATCGGCATATGTATTATTAGAATATATGATGCCATTTATGAAATGAGTGAAATGAATTGAAAATACATCATGAGCGTATTATCAATCATATTCAGGAATAGAAAAAGCACTTTACTTTACGAATAAAGAAAGACCAAACTTAAGGACAGAAACGGGATCAATATTACCATTATGACAAGTGAAATGAGCAACATATACTACTTTTTCAAGTGGATGAGTTATTCCTCAATCATCATATGGAAATAGTGAATATAATAAGAATTTTAATATTATTTCTCAAACAGAGCCACTACAATTACAAGTTGGGAATGGATTTATTACTGATTGGACAAATTTTAAATTTACTTTTCAAGTTCCAGAAGATTTGAAAAAATCATTTTCATTATCGCTTTGAACAGGAGCTATTATAAATTGGATGATTTCAAGTGATAGCGATACGTTAATTTCAAGTGGAAGTTATATCACAGCAAGCGAGGTGAATAGTACCAGTAAATGGGATATACAAAATAAAACATGAGTAAATTTAGATGGAACAGCATATACATTTAGAAATTTTTATACGAGTCATTGTATGGCTACAAATTCTTGTATATTAAAAATGTCAGTAGTAAATAACTTGATTTTGACAGATATAAATAAAACTCAAATTCCTTACTTAGAATATAAAATTGAGTTTGGAAACGGAGCATATTTACCAGATAGATACACAAGAGTTGAATCATTTTGAAAGGCGTTTGATTTTCAAAAAAAGCTTGATGTAAGAGTGCCACAACAAACGGTAAATCAAGCATTTGACTTTACGGTATTTCAATAAAATTTTTAGAATAAAAAATTACAATTAAGTTTGTAATTTTTTATTCATTTTAACTCGATAATATATTTTGAATGAAGCAATTTACAATAACAGAAAATGATGCTGGGCAAAGATTAGATAAATTTTTAAAAAAGATTTTTCCAAATGCTTCTGCGTCACTTGTTTATAAAATAAATAGAAAAAATAAAATAAAGATAAATGGAAAAAAACAAGATAATGAATATAAACTTCAGGTAGGAGAGGAAATAAAAATATTTTTAAATGATGATGAATTTCAAACATTATCTCAAAAACAAGAAGTAAAAAAAGAAGAATCAAGAGAAAAGTTTGATACAAAAAATATTGTTTATGAAGATGGAGATATTTTGGTTATCAATAAAGAACCTGGAATTAATGTACATCCAGGAGATTACAAAACTAAAGAATCAAATATTATTTCTCAAATTCAGGATTATTTAGGAGATAAACTTAATAGTTTAACTTTTAAACCTTCACTTGTTCATAGAATTGATAGAGACACTTCATGAATACTTATTATTTGAAAGAAAAAAGATATTTTAACGAGATTGGTTGCTGATTTTAAAGAACATAAAAAAATTCAAAAAGTCTACTATGCAATTGTTTTATGAAAATTACCAGCATCATCAGGAAAAATAGATAAAAAACTTCTTCGCATAGAATGAGCAAAAAATGAGGATAAAGTGCAAGTAAGTGAAAAATGACAAGTTGCTATTTCGCACTATAAAGTATTAAAAGAACATACATTGAAAACTTCTTCAGGAGTACAAATCATTTCAGAAGTTGAAGTTGAAATTTTAACAGGAAGAATGCATCAAATTAGGGTACATATGGCAAGTCTTGGAACTCCAATTTTATGAGATAATAAATATTGAGATAAAGCTTTTAACTCATATGTTGCAAAAAATTTCTGATTGACAAGACAAGCACTTCATGCTTGGAAGATTCAATTTTTTCACTATTGAAAACAAAAAAATCAAAGATTGGAAGCGAAAATTAAAAAAGATTTGACAAAATTTATAAATGAATTATAAGATAAATAATTTATTTTTTAATTTTACGAGTATGTCGAATGTTGTAGGTAATTTTTGAATATCACCAGAAAATTTAGAAAAATGTCAAAGACAAGTTCCAATATATGCGATTGCATCTTCATTAACTCAAGAGCAAAAAACATATGTGCAATGAAATATGATTTCAATAAAACATTTAACTGAAGAACAATTAAACGAAGTTGAAGAAGCACTTGCATTTGATGAAGCAGTAGCAAAGTTAAGAAGTACAACAGTTCACAATGTAGCTGTATCTTTATAAAAAAATATTAAAAAAGTTATGAATAGTCCTAAATTAAGAGCAATTCCTGATAATGAATTGCATGAAGTTATTTGATATGCGCTTGTTGATTTGTATTCTCTTTCAATAGAATTTGAATGGGATTCTTCATGAGGTATCATAGATATTCCTCAAATTTCTCATCTTCCAAGAGTGAAAAAATATTTTTCAGTGGATCAAACAATTATGAATTCACAAAAAGTCTTTGATAGATTAGAAAAATTATTAAAAGAGTTATCTCAATATGCACAAGAAATAGGAAAACTTAATGAATCTGAACAAGAAAAAGTAGTTGCGTATATTAAGAAAGAACTTGATTTTATTGCAGCGAAAACATTACACAATTTTCCAAATAAATTTAGAGATATGTTGTTTGCTGAATTAGGTATTGATCATATTGATGATACAGGTGATATAAAGGCAGAGGTGAAATTTTTACTAAATAAAATTATGGAAAAATAAAAGAGTGATTTAATCACTCTTTTATTTTTTGTTATACTCTTGTAGTATTTTTTCCATCATCAGTTTCTACGTCACCATCAACTACTCAGTCTTGTGCTTGTTCTTGAGTTTGTCATGGATTTGCTCAAGCTTGAGAATAAATAG
>JAUCDK010000035.1:0-9956 GCA_034675265.1 Patescibacteria group bacterium | reverse complement strand
TATCTTTTATTTCATCAATAATATTATTTTTTCAAATTTCTTTTTCTAGTTCATCCAATTTATCTTTTACAGAACTTCAAACATAAATAGAAACTTTTGCTTGAGCTGTATTATTATTTGGATCTGTTATTTTTAAAGTAACATTATAATTTCATGAATTAGTAAAAGTATGGCTTGGATTTTTATCTTGTGAGTTTTTCCCATCTCAAAAATCCCAACTATACGTACAATTTTGACAATTTGTAATTGATGTAAAATCAACTTCTAAAGAACCTGAACCAGGTGTAATATTTGTTTGAATTTGAAGTGATAAATTTGAGTTATCATTATGAATAGTTGACTCTGAACTTGATATATTTCAACAATTATCTTCAACTCCAAGACGAATTATCCAATTTCATTTTGATTTTAAAGTATAGTTATCTAAATATTCTCATTTTTCAATAAAAGTTTCTTTTGTATTTTTATTATAAAAAATCCATATCACATTTTTTACTCACAATTTACATGCTTGTGATGTATCAGCTTTAAAATCATATGTTGATGTTGCATCATCTAAATTCGATTTTTGACAATTTTCTTGTCAAACTGTACACATTTTATCAAAAATTCAGATTTGAGTTCAAATTTGAGATAATGATGTATCATTATTTTCTAAACTACACGAATTTATTTTTGAAATTATGTATGCCATTTTCAAAAAATCCTGTTTTGTAATATATTGTTTTGGATTTATATTTCCATTTGAATCAACAGAAACAAGAGAATATTTTTTTTGATTTCCAGAAAGGTCATACTCAAAATAATCCAAATCTAGCGCTTTTTTAAAATATCCATAAAAAGTATACAGGCTTCCATCTGTATTTGTTATATTTACATCATTTGCTAATTTTTGAGTAACCAGTCCTGCTTGTATTTGAGAAATTACATTTTGATTATCTGCAATAGTAAAAACTGATGAATTTCTGAGTAAAAATGCGACTGCTTCTTCTAAAGTAATATTATTATTCGTACAAAATGGTGTTTGTCCGCTTTGAGTAGTTCCATCTTGACACGTATATCAAGCAGAATATCATTTTACTACGTCATTTACATACGCGTCAGCAATACAATATCCATAATCATTTTTTTCATCTACATCATAAAATGTTTTTTGATTGGTGTATTTCAAAATATATTCCATTGAAGTATATGGTTTGATACATTTACTACATCAAACTTCCATTGCAATTCATATAAACTCATCTCTTGAAAGAAGTTTATTTGGATTAAATTTTCCATTTAAATCAGGCGTAATTACTCATTTATCATATAAAGTTTGTAGCTCATTATAATATATGTAATCTTTTTTAATATCAGTAAAAACATCTTCAATTTTTTGAGCTGCGAAAGCTTGAAAACTAAAAATAAAAAGACTAAATACGGATAAAAGGAAGAATATTTTTTTCATTTTTACATTTTTAATCACTAATAGCATACATGACAATTCCTGCCGCAACAGAGACATTCAGAGAATTTTTTTGTCATTTCATTGGTATTATAACATGTTTATCACAAAAATCCAAAACTTCTTGAGATACTCATGAAACTTCATTTCCCATCACCAAACATACTTTTTCAAATGTTTCTCAAAAAAGTATTCTATAATCTATTGCTTCTGGAGTTAATTCTACTGCAAATATTTGAAATCAATCTTGTTTTAAATTTTCTAAAACTTCAAGAATGTTTTCATAATATTCCCAATCAATATAAGTTTGGGCCCCAAGTGCTGTTTTTGAAATATCATTTCTTGGTGGTGTTGGAGTATGTCATGCAAGAATTACTTTAGAAAATCAAGATCAATCTGCATTTCTAAAAATAGCTCAAACATTTTGCATAGAACGTATAGAATCTAAAAGAATTATTTTTTCCATATTAATCAAATATAATGTCATAAGCTAAACGATAATCAAAAGTTCCATCATTTTTATACCATTTTAATAAATACATATCTTCCAAATCAATTTTTGGACTTGAAACAATACTTTCTATATTATTTTCTGTAAGTACATAATAACTCAATGATTTGATAAGAAATCTATATCATTCGTGAGAAAATTCACCACTACGAACTTCTTCTATTTTAGTTTTTTCTAAAAATAGTGGAAGTGTAATAGTTTGATTATAATCAAGTCAAAGATATTTTCTATTTTTTATAGTATTCATTAAAGCAAAATTTCTATAATCATTATAGAGTCCATACATATTTTTCATAACAAGATTTTTTCTTTCTTGTAATGACATTTGTTTCAATGTTTCAGGAATAATTATTCCATCAAATCTATTTACATACATTAAATCTTGTGGAATCCCAAAATAATAATAATTTCCATTTCTACTTCATCCAATTGGATCATCAAAAGTCGGATCATAATAATCATTTCCTATGCGAACCCATGCATGTCCAAAATTTGGAAAATCAGTATTATCATATGCAAATCATCTTTTTATTTCTACATCACTAATTCAAGCAAAAGAAAGCATATATAAAAATAATTTTGTATACCCATCACAAACTCATGTTTTGTTTTTATACGTTAATATTCAAGAAAAAACTTGTTTATTCCCATCAACCGTATAATTTTCATAATAAGAAGTTTGATCAACAACAAAGTCATAAATTTTTCTGATTTTTTGTTGGTTGTTATTGATTCATGAAACTAAATTGAATGTATCTGATTTTATTTTTGCTAAAACATCATCATAATTTCATACAAAAAATTTATTATCATCTGCTAAACTGTATAAAAATTCCTTTTTATTAGTAATTCATGATATAATATTTTCAGAAGTAAGTCTGATATTTTGATAATCATTTGAAAAGAAATAATTTTCTCCATTTTTAATAAATAATGTAGTTTTTAAATCAATTTTATTTGCTTGAAAATCAGACTCAGAAAAACTATTTATATTATCAAAAAAAATATAATAATTGTATTTATACGAGTAATAAACTCCATCTTGAAGTACATATGGATTTTTTACATCTATAAAATGTGTAAACATTGATTCTAAATCTTGATATGTATATTTTCTTTCTTTTGAAAAATCATTGGTTACTATATATTTTCATTGAAAAAATACTATAACTGAATTTGGAAGATGATTTTTTATAAAATATGCATGATTATTTAGATTTAATTCATAGTATTTTTTAAAAGAAAATTTATATAATTGCCCATTTTCAACAAATTCTGATTGAGAGGAAATATCAAAATATGTATATCCGTTTTTAAGTAAATTATTAATATATTGTGGATGAGTTTCTGGTCATGATTCTACTTCAATGATTTTTGGTTTATTATTAATAGCAACTTTTTTCTCTTTATTAAGAGTAATAAGTGTTCCAAGAATTTTTTTATTTTTAAAACTAGAAGTTTGCAATACTGCAGCTTCTAGTTTTTGTTCTATTTTATCCAAAACTCATAAAATTTTTTGTTCATTATATTGTGATTTTATGGCAACTTGCGTATACAATTTATCATAAAAAAGCACCAATTCTGCTTGAGTGTATGCTTGTACACTTCAAGTTGTAAACACTATAGCAGATATAAAAACTAAAATTATTTTTTTAAACATACTTATTTTTTTATTTTAATATTTTTTGAATATGGCATCTAATTGGTTATCTTCTCCTTTTTGAAATTTTTCAGTGTCAAGAATTACTTCAACATCTGGAGAAATTCAAATTTTATCAATTTGATTTTGATTTTTTCAAGTTGCCCATTTTGCAATTGTGTATTTAAACATACTTCCATCATAATAACTTCTCATTGTTTGAACTGATCATTTTCCATATGTTTTTTCTCAAATAAGAGTAATTTTTGGGAAATAATCTTTTAATGTTCAAGCCATAATCTCAGAAGCAGAAGCAGTACCAGAATTAATTAAAATATACACTTCGTAATCATCTAAATTCAAATATTCATATCATGCAGAATAATAATTATAATCAAAATCTTTATATTTGACTACGGCTGTTTTATCTCATTTTGGAATAAAAAGACTCAACATATCTGTTACTTGCTCTAAATATCATCCTGGATTATTTCTTAAATCGATAATAAGTTTTTTCTCTCATGATTCTTTTAATGCATCTATTGATGATCTAAATTCATTAAAAACCTTATCTCAGAAATTTTTTACTTGGATATAAAAATATCCATTATTTAATTTTTTATATTCAACATCTTTGATAGTGATTTTTGCTCTTTCCACTTTAACTTCAAATGTTTCACCATCTCTTAATACTGTCAAAACTACTGAAGTTCCAGAAGCTCATTTAATTTTTGCTACTGCATCATTTGCAGTAGTAGTTTTATCTATTTCCCAACCATCAATTTTTACAATTACATCTCATCATTTTAATCCAGCTTTTTCTGATGGAGATCAAACAATAGGAGTAATAATAGTTAAAATTCCTGGTTTTGCCATTTCTATATATGCTCAAATTCATTCAAATTCCCCTGATAAACTTTCTTCAAAATTCTTTGATTCTGTTGGTGGAAAATACACACTAAATTGGTCTCCAGCTCCTGATGCTAATCCTTCAATACCTGAATATAATAAATCATTTACATCCACATTATCACTTCCATAATATTCTGATAAAATAGTATGATAGACATCAAAAAAAATTTTCATTTTATTTTCTTCCTCAGAAGTTTTTAATACATCTAAATAATATTCTAATTTATCATCATCTTCATCATATACTCCACTTTCAATAATTTCTTTTACCATCACTAAATCTGAAGCTTTTACATTTCTATTTTTAAGTAAATCTTCATTTTCTTTTGTAAGGAAATCATATCCAGTAATATATTTTACCAATTCAAAAAATTGATATGCATTCATTTTTGAGTGAAAATTTACATTTATTTTCTTATTTGGTAATGCTCATGTATACACCATTTTTTGTAAATATTCATATTGTTTTTCTGATTTTTTTACATCATTATAATACAATTCAATATATTGATAACTTTCTGGAATATCAGCAAGTAAATAATCTGAAATAAATTCAAAAACTACTGTTCTTGAAGGTTCAGTATTTAATTTTTCAGTCACATTATTTCAAAAAGAAATTTGTGTAAGACAAATAAATGTTGCTAAAAATAAAAGTGTATTTATTATTTTTTTCATAATTTATAGTTAAGAAATATTTTTTATACAATAAAAATCTAATAAGAATTATAAGTAAAAAAGAAAAAATTCAAAATAAAAAGAAACAATAAATACTGTTTCTTTTTATTTTTATCTCATTTGAAATTCACTTGGACTTTTATCACTGGTTCCAAACATTAATTCTAATCATCAAAATGGATACAAGACTCACCAGATCATTAAAAAGCATCCAAGTAACAAGAGAACTAAATAAGTTCATCCTGTTCAAATATACCTCTCTGCCCAAACAAAATTTCCAGTCCAAGACTTTACTACTCTTCTATATTTTATAATACTAAATCATACTCAAAAAAGTAATAGCGCGTAAAACAAATCGATTATAAACCCCATATATTTTAAAATAACAAATTATTTTTTAGCTTGCGTAGTATTTATAACATCTTTTAAATATTGTGTAAATTCATCTTTTAATTCATCATTTTTTAATGCGTAATTTACTGTAGCTTTTAAAAATCC
Organism: Patescibacteria group bacterium; assembly: GCA_034675265.1. GTDB lineage: Bacteria > Patescibacteriota > Gracilibacteria > BD1-5 > UBA6164 > UBA7396. The sequence goes on along the minus strand of JAUCDK010000035.1, from coordinate 4,274 downwards.
AATTTTACTTCCTGTATCAAATCTTTCTCATTTAATATTATGACCATAAATATCTTTTTCCCTTCTCATTAATTCAAAAGCATCTGCTAATCTTAATTCTCCATCTTTTCCATGAGGCGCTTTTTCTAAATAATCAAAAATATCTGGAGTTAAAACATATTTTCCAATTACTCAAGCTCTTGATGTTGTTTCAGAAGATTTTGGTTTTTCTAAAAATTTAGAGACACTAAAAGTTTCTAATCCTTCCTCTTTTGCTTCAATAATACCATAACTACTTACTTCTTTATCAGAAACAGGAATAGTTGCTATTACTGGATTATTTTTTCTATAAAATGTATCAACTAATTGTGATGCTGCACTTACTTCATTATCAATAATATCATCTCAAAATAATACTAAAAATGGTTCATCTCAAATTAAGTTTTTTGTTCTTAAAATAGCATCTCCATCTCCTTTTGGATATGGTTGTCTCACATATACAATATTTGCCATATTATTTAATCATTTTACTGTTTTCAAATAATCAAATTTTCCAGCTTTATCAAGTCTTTCTTCTAATTCTGGATTTGAATCAAAATGATCTTCAATCGCTCTTTTACTTCTTCAAGTTACGATAATAATATCACTACATCCTGCAGAAATAGCTTCTTCTACAAGCATTTGCATAACTGGTTTATCAATAATTGGAAACATTTCTTTTGGTAAAGCTTTCGTAGCTGGTAAAAATCTCGTTCCAAATCAAGCAGCTGGAATAACACATTTTGTAATTTTTTTCATAAAAAAAAGACATAAAATAAAATATGTCTTAATTTTAATAAAATTTATGTTTTTATCAAATTTTATTTACAATAATAGGTATTGAGTTCAAAAGGACATTTTAATTCTCTTCATCATTTTTCTATTTTTTCACAAAATCTCCCTGCGATTTGTTCATATCATCATTTTTTCTGAGTCGTAAAATTAAAAGTTTCAGTAATATATTCATTACTTAAATCATTTTTTAATTTATATCTATATTCCACACAATAAATATTTTTGTCTGGAGTATTTTCAACTTCTTTGATTTGTTTAATCGTATATCAAGCAAGAGTTTTTTCCCAAAAATTTGAGAAATCTATTAAATTCGTTTTACTTCCAGATAAACACATTTTTGTAGATAATAAGGAACAACTATCTCTATATGCTTTTTGATTTCCAAGTTCGAAATAAGCTTCAATAAGTCAAGTTCAAAAAAATGGTTTCATAAAATCAGTTCTCAAATTAAATCCATCAAGAAATTTTTTATATTCAGAAAGATCATATGATTTTAAAATTCAATTTTGAGGAATTCACTCGATATAAGAAAAAAGATTATTTTCAACTTGAGCAGTAAGAGTAACTTCTTTTCACTCAATTTTTGGTGGAAATAGTTTATTATCATAATCTTTCAACACAATTTCTTGTTTTTGTTTTTGTTCTGAAATTTCTCTTTTTGTAACTTTATAATCAAGAATACTTCCATTACTTTTGATATTGAGAAAACTTGTATAATTATTAAGGTAAAATCAAACTGAAAAAACCAAAAAAAGTATACTACATATAACAAATATTTTTTCCATATTAATCTTTGGAAATGAATATATTGTTTGTTGCTGTGATTTTTTTTCTGATAGAATTTCATCTAAATATTCTTTAATAATTCTTACATTTTCTTTTCTATCATCACATTTTTGTAAAACAAAATAACATGCTCCTAAAGTCAATAAAACATCTTCTCTTGGTCTTCAACCAGTAGATTTATCAGTAGTAAAGAAAAAATTCTCTTCTTTTTTTGTTTCATCATTGATTTCTGACATAGCTCTTTGAATCGCTCACAAAAATCTTTCCCATTTATCATATCATAGGATTTTCATTATCTCTCTTGCAGAATAGACTTTTTCTCACCCAACTATTTTTAACTTAGATTCAAACTGTTGAATAATATCCATATAAAAATAAAAAATAGGAAATAAAATTAATTACCTCCTATTCTAAAAGAAAAAAAATAAAAATCAAATATTTTTTATAAACATATGTCTATTATTTTTGCTTTAATTTGTCTTTTTCCCATCCAAACATCTTCCATTATATCAAAAACTATGTCTATTTTTTTCTTATTTTTTAAAGTTTCATAATGATTTCAAAATCAAAATCACAAAATACTCAATCAATATTTATTTTTAATAGTAATATGCTCCATAGTTTTTCATAAATACTCTACTGACTCTATCTCAAAATCATGAAACATAAATATTGGTTTTAAATTTCCAATTCCATATGGTTTAAATTGAGATAATTTTGAGGTAAGTTGAAATCAAAATTCATTCTCTGAAAGAATTTTATCAATTTTTATAGTTTTTTTCTGTTTTGTAAAATCAAGCGAATTTAATTCTTGAGTAAAATCTTTTTTAAAATCTGGAAATTTTTCTTTCAAAATACTAAATCCTGCAGCTTGTTTATGTCATCAAAAGTGAAGGAAATACTCCTTATATTTATCCAAATATTCTACTATTGAAAAATATTCTGGACTTCTACAACTTGCTACTAATTTTTCTCATTCATCTTTTAAAACAATTGATGGTTTATAAAAATTTTCTGTTAATTTTCCTGCTACGATTCATATAATTCCATGTTCTATTTGTTCACTATCATAGAAAATAATATTATTTTCACTTTCTATATTTTGAAGTGCATCTTCATAGAAAATTTTAGTCAATTCTCTTCTTTTATTATTAATATTTTCAATATCCGCAATCACTTCATCTATAGTATCGGAATTATTTAAAATCAAATTTACTGCTTTATAAGGCGTATCGAGTCTTCCTGCTGCATTTAATCTTGGTCAGATTAAAAATCAAAAAATATCCGCATCCAAATCTTCATGTATTTTTTCTTCGATTAATTTTCTAATTCCAAGTGAACGACTTTGCTTAATTTGTTTTAATCATTCCAAAACAATAATTCTATTTTCATCAGTAAGTGGCATACAATCCGCTACTGTTCCAATAGCTGCAATATCTATTGTTTCTTGCAGATATTGTGTATATTTTTCAGGAGGGAAAAAGTCTTTTGCAAGAGCAGACATTAGTTTAAAAGCTACTCATGCTCAACTCAAATCTTTAAATGGATAATTACAATCTTTTCTTTTAGGATTAATAATTGCAATTGCTTCTTCGGGAATAACTTCTGGAACTGCATGATGATCAGTGACAATAATATCTATTCATAAAGTTTTTGCATATTGTATTACTTCTATATCACGAGTTCAACAATCTACTGTAATCACAAGTGTTACTCATATTTTAGCAAGTTCATCCATAAAATATGATTTCATACCATATCCATCAGTAATTCTATTTGGAAGTCTATAGCTTACTTGTAATCAAATCTTTTTAAAAAAGTGCATCAAAATAGATGTCGAAGTCACTCCATCTACATCATAATCTCAAAAAATAATAACTCTTTCATTATTACTATGAGCTTTTTTAATCCTTTCTACTGCTTTTTCCATATCATTTAAAAGATATGGGTCGTATAAATCAGTAATATTTTTTTCTAATTCATTATGTTGAAACCTTGCTTGTAAAATATTTTCTATGCTCTGAGAAAGTGTATTTATATCAAATTCTACTTTATTTCACTTTATACTTATTTTTTCCTGCATCATCTATAATTATTTCTAATATATTTTATTATACAAAATATGAAAATTTTGCAATAAAAAAGAAGATGTAAATCACACCTTCAATTGTTCTCACTCACAGGATATTTTTGACAAAATCCTTGAGAGAGCCTGAAACTTCCCTACCGTGTTTCGTATAAACACGGTCATTATTTTGTCCAAGTTTATAGCCAGAATCACTCCCATTTACATAAATGGTGCGATCAGTTCCACCTTGGGCAGATGGAACACGGATTCGTTTTTTCGAACCATCACTGGTTTCCATCAAAGCTTCAATGGTCATGTTCTTTCTCCTTTTTAAATAGATACAAGACTTTCAAATTATACTATATTTTTCAAAATTTTACAAAAAAATTGCTAAATTTCTTTTTTTTTATACAATATTGTCACTTTTAAGCTCCTATAGCTCAGTTGGAAGAGTACCAGGCCGCGAACCTGGGGGTCGTGGGTTCGAGCCCTGCTGGGAGTACCATAAAAAAATAAAAGAACTATTACTAGTTCTTTTTTGTTATTTCACTCACAAACTCTTTCCCTCAAATAGTAATACTACTTTTTTCATATGAATATGGAAAAG
>JAUCDK010000034.1:0-10522 GCA_034675265.1 Patescibacteria group bacterium | reverse complement strand
ATAGACCGTGGTAATTTTATGAAAATTTACTACACAACCTGCTTAGTTTGTACAAATAAGATCATATTTGTATGAAGTAATCAAAAGTATAATATCAGATGGTTGAAATAACTATAAAAATAACAGCTAAACTTCAAATAACGCTTGTAATAATTTGAAAAATACTTTTTATCATAAATTATAGCTTTATAAATTAATCCAAATAAAATATCAAAAAATAAACACCATAAATCCAATCATTGGAAGAGTCCAAAGAAATATTTTATAAAAACTTTTTCTTTCTCACTTGAAATCTATCCATTCAGGAGATGTATAAACAAATATGGCTCATTTGTCTTTTGAATAATCTAAACTCCAAAGCATTCCTGCAAAAATATAGAAGAAAGGAGAAAGTCAAATATTTGAAAATGCCATTGGAGGATAATGTCCAAGTAAAAAAAGAGCACTATATGCATCATAAAACCAGCAACTTATAAAAAATAATAATATTACAGCAATATATAATTCTATATTACTCTTATGAAATCATTTAAAATATCTGTAAATAGTTCAAACAGAGTATGGAGAAAAATAAAAAGTCATAATACTCATAACAATAGTTTCTGGAATATCCCAGCTTGGATCAAATCATAATGTTGAAATATAACTTAAACCTATCATTGCAATTAAAAATAAAACTATTTTCCATTTTTTTAGTAGGAATAAAACATAATCCTTTTTAAAAAGGATTATGTTTTTTCTTTCTTTAATGATTAATATGAATCAAGTGATTGTTAATATTAGCCAAAATATTATGTATAGGGTTATATAAATATTCATAATTGTTTATTTTTTTAAAGTGTATTTATTAAACTGACATTTGAATTCAAAAAATGAAATATCAAATTATAGATGAAATACATGAAATAATAAAAGCTATGATATATGCTTTTTTCTTGGATTTAAATAAATTACTATAAAAATAAGTAATAAAATATAACCCAAGTAGAATAAAAAATGTCATGCCTAATGACCCAAAATCATCAAAAAAAATGGATATTCATCAACTTAGTAATATATTATAAAAGAAAATAATAGTATTAAATGTTATATTCCATCAATCATGTTGAAAATAGTCATTTAAAATTATTAATCAAAGGATCAATAACGGATTAATAACAAAAATTAAAAAAATAATATGTTTATTATTTATCATAAATATAGTTTAAAGTATATAAAATTATTTATTTCACCATTTAGAATATGGACTAATATCGTATTTTGAATGTAAATATTTATCGTCTATTGTTCAACTTGGATTAAAAAAATTATAAGTTCACATATATTTATCACTGTTTACAATATCTCATGTTTGTGTAAAAATTATTTCTTTATGTCAATCAGGAGAAACAAATTTTAACTCATTTCCTTTTATTTCTGGATCCTGGTGATAAAAAGCTGCAGCATATTTTGATCATAATAATGTAGGCTCAATCCATCATTGATTTCTTGCTTCTTCAATACTACTAGGAAGATTAGTATTATAATCATTTCTTGCATAATGTAATTTTTTTGCTTTAGATTCAGCTTCATCACATTGAATTTTTAGGCTTTCACGTAGATTTGAATCTAACATAAGATATCTTACATCAAAAACTCCAAAATTATAAATTAATTTTTCTATAGCTAAGTAATTATCATATGCTTCCACAAAAGCATCTTTTGCTTTTAACCCCATCAAATCGACAAACATAACCGGATTATTTCCCACATAAGCATAAAGATTAATATCATCAGCAATATCAATAGGATCTCTCGAAATAAATCTACCAAGCTCAGGAGAATAATATCTCGCCCTATTGTAATACAATCAAATCTCAAAGTCAAACTCTCTTCAAGTATACAACCTTTCATTTTGAAAAGTATCTCAAGAGTACTCAGAAATATCAATCAATTCTCAACTCTCAACAACATAAGTATTTCCAAACGAATCATATTCGTACTCTATCACTATATCTCCAGAATTATCAGTAATTCCATCAATACTTCCTAAATGATTTTTATGGAAATAGTACCTTACATTATCAAGTTCATAAGCGACTAAGTTATCAGTCCCAAGTCAGTTTATATAATCTTTTTGAAAACTATTTACTCAATCAAGAGTAGTTTCACCTAAAATATTTTCTCAAGCAAAAACATAGCTAATAGTTTTACTTCAAGTTTCTTTGAAATACCTTCTGTCTAACACATCATAAGCAAATTCAGCAATGATTCAGCTACCATTATTTACTTCAATGATTCTATTTTTGTAATCATAAATGAAATTATAAGTCCCATTTGAAATAATATTTCCATTATTATCATACACAAAAGTTTTACTATCATCAATATCTACAAGTCATCAAGAATAAGTAATATTTTGAATTGTTTGTGGAATTTCTTCAAATATTTCTTGAGTTTCGATACTTTCAATATTTTCTCAACTTCAAGTTTCTTCATCAAGAATATTTCCACTTCCTGTTTCATCAAAATTTTCATTCTCTCATAAAATTTCACCAGTTCCATTTTCAGTTTCTTCCTCATTCAAAATTTCTTCTAAAAGAACCATATCTTCACTCTGAATATTTTGAATTTCCTCAATAATCTCTTCAATCATATATCTTGAAATACTTCCAGAGAGAGTAGTATATTGATTTAAATTATTTGTACTATATTCATAATTTGCACCACTTCCAATATTTGTATTGAAGCTATTTATTCTGTTTCCAACTTTGTCATAAGAAAAATTTTCTAATACATCAAGAGAAGTATTTTGTTTCACTTCAGTGAGTCTATACAAATCATCAAAAGTATAATTTTTGTAACTATCACTGACAATATTTGAAACATCATCATATGAATAACTATAGTTTTTTACACCATTATTTAAACTCGTAATTCTCATAAGAGCATCATAAGTTTTTGTAATTTCTTTACTATTTCCATAATCAATACTTGTATTCTCAAGTCCAGAATAAGAATATTCAGCAATCGTATCATTTCCAAGTTTTATTTCTATAACTCTATTTAAATCATCATAAATATAACTTGTAATTTTTCCATTTCCATTATTTATGCTCAGTAAATTATTATTGTTATCATAAGTATATGAAACCACACTTCCAGATTGAGTTTCATTCACGAGTCTGTTTAAACTATCGTAACTAAAACTTACCGTATGATTATTACTATCAGTACTAGAAATAAGTCTTCCTAAACTATCATACGAATAATTTTCAGAAGTAACTCAACCAACTCCACTTCCAGTAACAATATTTTTAGAAATAAGCCTTTCCATATCATCATAAGTGCTGGTAATCACACTTCCATTTGGATCAGTTTTTGAAACAAGATTTCCAACTTTATCATAAACATAAATGACTTCCTTACTATCAGGATAAATTTGTTTTATGAGTCTGTTTAGATTATCGTACATATAATAAGTAGTATTTCATTCTCAATCCGTAACCGAAATATTATTTCCTCTTTCATCATAAGTATAACTCGTAACAATATTTCAAGAATTAGAAATCTTTGTTTCACTTAAAACTTTTCCCGCATAATTGTAGGTAAAATTCGTAATATTTCCTTCTTCATCAGTAATACTTATAACTTGATTTAATTTGTTATATGTATAACTTTTAACTTTATTTAAGTGATTGGTTTCACTCAAAAGTCTATTTTCATCATCATAAATATAACTTGTAGTAGTAGTTTTTGAATTACTTTGAACAATACTTTTAGAAATAATATTATTATTTTTGTCATAAGTATTTACTATCTTATTTCCTAAATTATCTTGAGTTTCCAGAACTCTATCAAAAATATCATAAGTAAATAAAGTTTGTGTTCCATTTCCATCAATAGTTTTTATAATATTTCCATTTTCATCATACATAGAAAAGAGGGAAATATGAGAACTATTTGAAAGAATATGTTGTTTATTTTCTAAAACTTTTCCTCTTTTATCATAAATATTTTCTTCTTTTGAAAGAAGTACATCATTTTCATCAAAAATTTCTACTTTGATAATATTTCATATTTTATCATAAGTATAGCGTTCGTAACTTCCATTTGGCAGAGTTTTTTGAATAATTCTATCAAATCAGTCATATTCATAAGTTGTTACTTTCGCTTTTGGAGAAGTTTCTGAAATCAATCTACTATTGTTATCATAAGCATAATTCGTGATAATATTTCCAAGAGTTCCTCCAGATTGAATAGTTTTTTGGATAATCAGTCCATTTTCATCATAGGTATAGAGAATTTTTGCACCACTTCCAGTTTGTTCTTCTATAACTCTTGAATTGGTATCATATACTTTTGAACTCGTGAGAGTTTTTGAAGTATCAATATCTTGAATAACTTGTGTAATATTATCTAAAATATCGTATTCATATTCAGCCGTTACACTTTCACTGGCTCAAAGAATAATTTCTTCATGAGTTTTTTTATTTAAATTGTTGTAGGTAATATTTGTTTTTGTATTGTTTGGAGTCAGTTTTTCTATGACTAGATTAAATTCATCATAGCTAAGAAGCGTTTCTTTGCCTTTTCCATCAATACTTTTTACCATATTTCATTTGGTATCATATTCAAAATTATTTTCTATAGCAGTAGCACCACTTCATTTCGTAATTTTGAGAATATTTCCACTTCCGTATGTAAAAGTTGTTTCTAGTCATCTTGGATTGATTTGTTTGGTAAGTTGTCATTTTGAGTTGTATTCAAAACTTTCAATAATTGCTATATCTGTTCCAAGATAATCTTTTACTCACAGAGTTTCTTTTGAAAGAATATTTCCATACGTGTCATAAGTATAATTTGTTATAAGTCCATTGGCTCAAATAGTTTGCGTTGGTTTGTTGAAAGTTAAGTTGTAAGTTGCTGTTGAAACAATATCACTACTACTTCCAGATGCAGACATATTTTGTTTGTATCTGCTTTCTATGACATTATTGTTTTGATCATACACATATGCAATTCCATTTCCAAGAGGTTTGATATCAGCAATGAGATTATTCTTTGCATCATAAACATAATTATATTCTAAATCTCAAGAAGATTTTTTTACTATTTTCTTGATAGTATTTCCATAATTATCATAAAAATATTCTATAATGTGTCATTCTCTATCAGTTACACTATTTTTAGTTACTTTATTATTACTATCTAAAGTGTAATCATAATAAATAGTTCCATTTCCATATATTTGAGAAGCAACTCTATCATTTTCATCGTAAGTATTTTCTACATACGTATTATTTTCACTATCGATAAGTTTTACGAGATTGTGAGAGCTTTCATAATCTTCTCAAAGAGTATAGGTAAATGATATTTCTCTTTCTTGAGAATTATTTTTCATTTTAATTGTTTTCAAATCATATTGACTTCCAAGCGTTTCTCCAGTTCAAAAGTAAATAAACTCTACTTTATTTCCTGCAAAGTCAGTAATTTCTTGTACTCTTGAATGTTCATAATATGAAAGAATATATTCTCTCCCAAGAGTATCAGTAATTTTTGTCAGTTCTCTGTCATCGTTATAATCAAATGTCATTTCATTTCCAAATGCATCTTGTAGAGATTGAATTTTTGAGTTGAGTCAAAAACTATATTTCTTTTGAGAGTCAAAGTTGATGGTATATGTCAGACCTGATTGAGTCAGAGTTGCATTTAAAGTATTTTGATAAGCAAATCCGGTCGATGTTTTTTCAAATTGAAACGCTCAGAGTTTTCCATCATGATAATTGATATTTCCATCTTCATCTTCAGTTAAATAGATGTTGTAGTTAAAATCAAAATTATTTCCGATTGGTCAGTTATAGTAGGTTTGGTTTCTATATCTGATTTTCCACTCAAAAGGAAATCCTTCACTTTGGTAAGTCATGAGAGTGTTGTCATAATCGAACTCTCAAGTAGAAAGTATGACTGGATCTCAGGCACTTGTGTCTTCAGTTGCATATGACATATTTTGTGCTCTTCCTCAAGTATAATATGAAGTTGAATTACTGAGTAATGTTGGAGAAGCATTTGTATTTTGTGCTGTGATTGGATTTTGGTTGTATGCTGGGGGATTGTTGTATTTTACTATTGGTGGAGTGATAGGAGCAGAGTCACCATTACTTAAAATACATCAGGGGACATTTATACATTTTGTTGAAGTGCTGTTATTATTTCTTGTTACATTCCAAAACACATTATGTGAACTATTTAAAACAGAATTATTTAACAAATACTGATTTGTAGAAATGCTACTTCCTGATAATCAGATAAAAGATATATTATAATTTCCACTTCATGGGAGTACATTCCATTTTAAATAATTAGATGAATTTATCCATGAACCATTGTTTTCTATATTTCAATATATGTATGCAGAAAATGAAGTAGTTCCATTTTTTACAATAGAGTTATTTTTAAAATTTCCATAAATATTAAGAGGAATTCCATTTGATGTTAATATTCAAGAATTGATTACATTTCAATAAATATGACTTGTATTTAATATTTGTAAAGTACTTCCATTTTCAATAATAACTTTTTTTGTATTTAAAGTTCCATTTAGAGTAGTAGCACCGCTAGAAAATCTAAGAGTATCTAAACTTCAGGTCATAGTTCCAGCATAACTATTTCCAATAATTATTTCACCTCAGTTTCATAATATAGTTCCATTTCCACTGAGTTTATAAGTTGAGAGAGTATTGTTTAAGGTGAGATTTTTTCAGTTAAATTGAAATTCTTTATTAAAATTAGGAATTCAAGTAATTTCTAAATTATCTCATAAAATTATAAATCATCAAATTGGTTGGTATGCTATAATTTGTTTTATTGAGTTTGCTCATCTGAGATATGTGTTATAAATATTCCAAGTTCCATTATTTTCTATATTTCAATATGCATATAATGATGACGAAGAAAATTCATTATAAATAAGAGAATAATTTACTATATTTCCATAAATATTTACACTTGGCCCATTGGATGTCAATGTTCAGTAATTTACTACATTTCCATAAATATTTGTTGTGTTTCAAATTCTTAGCAATGAACCAGAATTTATAGTAACATTATTTACAGAAGTACTAGCAGAGACAACGGTTCCATTAACAATAACATCATCATTTATTCCAGGAATAATTCCTCAAACCCAAGTTGATGTATTATTCCAGTTTCATCCATTCGAAACAGATAAAATAGTCGCGGCATAAGCATTTCCAAAACCAAATAATAGAAATGCAAATATCAGGAGTAATTGTATTATTTTTTTCATATGTATATTTTGATTAAAATTATAAATTTTTAATCATTACTTTTTAAACCCTATTTTTATAAGTGTTTATCCATAGGCAGAAAAGTTAAAAAATAAAGATGTAATAAATATTACATCTTTTTATTATAATCTCTGTATATTAATTAAATATTAATTTTTTGAAGTTTTTTCATATTTTAGCACTTTTATGTTAAAAACTCATTTTTATTGCCTTAAAATAGCAGAAAAATATTTTATTCAATTTCTGATAATTCTGTCTGTGGGGTATATAGATTTATTTTATTTCCAAGAAATTTTGGTTTTACTTTTAAAATATCTGTACTAAAGAAAGCTTTTGTACGAGCTAAAATCTCTCTTCTATTGTAATAATTTATATATATATACCTTTGTAAATCTGTATGAATTCAAATACTTTCTATTCCAAGTCTTTGTGCAATATAAAGCGCTCTTTTCAGATGAAATTCTTGAGTAAATAAAATAGCTTTTCCCACTCAAAATATTTCTTTGGCTCTATAAAGCGTATCATACGTATCAAAACCAGCATAATCAAGATAAATATTCTCTTTTTCTACTCATAAATCTATCAAATAATTTCTCATAGAAGTTGTTTCATCATAATGAGATTTTGAGTTATCGCCAGACACAATAATTTTTGTAATTTTTCCTTCATCATATGCTTTTTTTGCTACTTTGAGTCTATCAGCAAGAATATCAGAAGGTTTTCCTCACTCATATACTCTTGCTCAAAATACTATTCCAACTTCATAACCAGTTATATTATCTTCTCAAGAAAAAATTTTGCCTTTTGAGAAAGAAAGCACGTATAAATTTATGAGAATAATAAGAAAAACTCCAATAAGAACTCATAAAAATCACAGAAAAAATATTTTTTTGAATGAGAATTTATTTTGCATATATTTGAAGGGATTTATTTTTTAAATTATCTAAAAACATTTGTAATATTTCTCTGTCTTTTTCTTTGAGCGAATTTCAAGAAAGTATATTTTTTAATTTATTTTCTAAGAGAAGAGTTTTTTCTGGAGAAAGTTTGAGCATTTTTAAAATCATTTTTTCTAATTCATCTCTGGAATATTTTATATTAGGGGAGACATAGGTAATATCTTGACACTCTATCATTCCAGCTCAAAGTGAAGCAAATCTAAAATTATTTAAACCATCTTTTTGGTTAAAATAATCATAAAAATCAGGGATAATAAAATTATTCACTATCAAAAAATATTCATCATTTTGATTTTTTATAAATGTTTGATATTCACTTGAATTTGTATATTTATTTGGAAATAATGAAAAAGTATGTTTTCCATTATCTAAATATCTTTCATCAATTTTTTTCGCTCTTAAAACTTCTTTTTCGTTGATTTCAAGTATATCCACTCATAATGTTTTATCTCTTTTTACGATAAAAATATCTCCATTTTCTTTTTTTATAATTGCTTTTATTTGGATAGGATCATCATAAGAAATACGAATTTTTCCATTTTCGATAAGAGCATAATTATCCCAATCAGTAAGAATAAAATAAAAATTTTCATCATCTTTAAAAACAATATCAAAATAATTATGAGTTTTACCTGAAAAAGAACCTATTTTTTCAGTATTTTTATAAAAATCATATTCATTTTCTCCCACTGTTTTGAGAGTATATAAATATTTTCCATTTGGAGAAAATTTTGAATAATAAATATTTTCACCGATTTCTTTTCCATTTAGAAAAAATGTTTCTTTTCCAGATTTTGCAGAATATCAGATAAATGAAATATTTTTTCCATCATTTGATATATGCACATCTCTCACATATGCATCAAGTTTTTCAAATAGAATGTTCCCATCTTTTACTACTTTTATAGAATTACTTATTTGATATGCATCAATAAAGAATTTTTTATTTTCAGAAAAATATCTGGTATGAAATTCAAAATCTTCTACAGGTATGAGTGTGTCATTGGTAAGTATAAGATTTTTTTGATTGATACTTACTTCAAGAGCATATTTTTTTTCATATTCGTTATAAAAGGCTGACCAATGATTTATATATTCTGCGCTGAGAAGTTTTTGTTTATTTTTGTAGAGGTCTATTTTTTTCCCATTTTCAATTCCATAGAGAATGTTTCCTTCATATTCCATATAAATATAATTTACTCCAGATTGGTAGAGTTCTTCATTTTTATAGAGATTATTTTTTTCTAAATAAAAATTATAATTTTCTTTGTCATAAAAAACAGGGGGTTGTTTTGTTTCTTTTGTTGTATTTATTTCACATTTTTTTGTTCCATAATAAATAGGATATATTATATTTTGTTCACTTGCAAGTGTCGAAATTGTGAAAGAAAAACATACTATGCAGAATAAAAATGTTATTATCTTTTTCATATTATAAATTTAAAAATAAAGTATTATTTGTATAATATATATTTATTTATTTTTCAGAAAAGATTTTTTAAAGTCAGCTTGTATATTTATAAAAAAATAGTATATCTAAAAATAAATATTTTTAATTATAAAAAATGAATTATAAAATCACATATTCTCATACGAAACATGCACGGATACGATTATTATCAGATATGAGTTTTGAATTAATAATTCCAAAAAAACTTTCATGAGATCAAAAATTAGTACAACTTTTATTACAAAAATGAGAAAAATTACTCCAAAAAAATCTTTCAAAAACAAAAACTAAACTTGAAATTTTGACTGATAAATATGTTTTAATTTTTTGAGAAAAAGTTTTATTTACAGATATTCCAGGAAAGTTTGAACTTTTTGTACTAGAAAAATTTGAAAAAGAAAGCATATTTTTTCTTAATAAATATGCTTCAAAAATTTGATTTTCATATCAAAAGTTGATTATAAAAACATTTAAAACAAAATGGGGAAGTTGTAGTAGTAATCAAAATATTTCACTCAATTTTAAACTCGTTCATCTTCCAATAAGATTTTTAGAATATGTTGTTATACACGAAGTTTGTCATCTCAAAGAAAAAAATCACGGGAAAAATTTTTGGAAATTGGTAGAAGAATTATGTCCAAACTATAAAGAAATCAGAAAAGAATTGAATCAATATATATTTTAAAAAAAATCTCGATATATCGAGATTTTTTACTTACAAGAGTATTTTTCTAATTTATGGTTCGGGATGTAGGATTCGAACCTACGCATATCGGAGTCAGAGACCGATGCCTTACCACTTGGCGAATCCCGAATAAATACTT
>JAUCDK010000033.1:0-11095 GCA_034675265.1 Patescibacteria group bacterium | reverse complement strand
CCATTTATAATAGTTTCAAAAATATTGTCACTCTCAGCTCAAAAACTATCAAGAATTACTTGTTTTACTATCGGGTCACTTCCTAATACTTCTTGTATTTTTGCTTTTTTCTCTTCACTTGTTTTAGCATTTACTATTTCAGTAATATCTATATTTTCAAATTGAGCATTTTCTTTTCAGGTTTTTCTAGCAAGTACTTCATTTGGAGTTTCGATATTTGTTATTCCTGAAACTTCATAAGGAATATTTTTCCCACTATCAGTGATAAAATATACATTTTCTTTTTGAGTCCAAATGTCATTTATAGTTCCACTATAAGTAAAAATAAGACTTGGAACATTTGTGATATAGTGAGTAGTTCCGGTAGAATATTTAATGTATCATTTATAATTTCCTATTACTTGAGCATAATATGAAGCTGCATATGTACTAGGAATAATATTTTGAGAAAGAGTTTCTGATTCTCTAATTCATCAAAGATTATATTCTAATTTATTTGAGGTAATTCAGTATTTATAATTTTGACTTAATGTTGGGTCTTGAGCAAGTTTATTTAAGTTAATTGCTTTCACAATATTTTCTCAAATCTCTCAAGAGTACATAATCTCTTTTCCATTTATAGTTCCGGTAGAAATATTTCATTCTGGCATTGGATATTTTCAAGTTTTTACGAAATAGAGTTCTAATCCAGTTTCAATATTTTTTAGTGTAGAGATTCTATTTCCATCTCTTGCATTTCAGCTATAATTCTTAAATGACATAAATGCCACAGTAGCTAAAATAGCTAAAATAGTTATTACTATAATAAGTTCTACTAAAGTAAAACCTAAATTTTTATTTAGGATTTTCTTTTGAGAAAAAAGACCTTTTTTTATTTTTGGTATATTCATATAAAAAATTAAAAAATAAACATAACTAAATCTGAATTATTTATAGTATAAAGTATAGTAATTTCTTCAGACAATATAGTTTATATTCTTTTAATATTTTGGCAAGTTTAAAAACACTAAAAATTGCTATATTTTTAAAAATTCTGCTATATGTAGAGATTTCTTTTGTTTTTTTAACATAAAGACTGAATTTTTAACATAAAAATATTTTCAAGAAAAATGGCTTTATAAAAGTCACAACGGTTTTTAACATTTTATTAACATAACTGTTCTATTTTTGTTAGCAAAAAATGAAAAAATTATTAAAGTAAATATTTGAAAAATTAGTCGTTAATTTTTAAGTTTTATATTCTTTTAACAGTGATTTTATGAAAATTAAATTTATAAAAAATAGGGAATGAGACCTTGTTGCATTTGATAGGACAAGAATTGAAAGAGCTGTTGAAAAAGCTGCCGAAGTAGCTGGTCGTAGTGATTTTTCATTTGTTGATGAACTTACAGATGATATTGTTGAAACTCTAAAAAATACTTTGATTGATTCGGATAATGAAAAAGTTTTAGTAATTGAAGATATTCAAGATATTGTTGAAAATAAACTTATGGAGTTTGGATATTTTGATATCGCAAAAAAATACATTATTTACAGAGAAAAAAGAGCATTTGAAAGAAGTATAAAAAAACAAGAAATTCAAGAAAAACTTTCTCAAAATACTCTTGAAATTACTAAATCAAACGGAGAAAAAGAATATTTTGATAGAGAAAAAATTAAAAATACTTATAAAAGAGTTTCTTTTGGTTTAGCTCGTAGATGTAAATTTGAAGATTTAGAAGATTCTTTAAATAAATACATTGTCGATGGAATTAAAACAAAAGATATTTTAAAAATGATGATTAAATCAGCAATTGACTTAATCACTGTTGAAAATACTTCTTGGCAATATATTGCAGGAAGATTGACAACTATTGATTTATATAAAGAAGCATCAAAAAATAGAAATATTGATATTGAAAATATTTATAAACCAGAAACATATAAAGCTCTTTTTGATGAATATATAAATGCAGGACTTTACTATAAAGATTTTTATAAATATTATTCTGCAGAAGATATTTTAGAAGCTGGGAAAAAATTAAAAAAAGATACTGATTTTACGTATAATTATACAACACTTCTCATGTATAAAAAAAGATATCTTTTAAATCCAAATAAAATCATAAAAGAACTTCCTCAAGAAATGTATATGAGTGCTGCATTATTTTTGGCTATTCCAGAAAAAGCAGAAGATAGACTTGATATTGCATTTAAAATTTATGAATATTGTTCAAAAGCAATGATTTCTCTTCCAACTCCAACACTTCTCAATTCAAGAACAAATTATCATCAATTATCAAGTTGTTTTAAATTAAATATTGATGATGATTTAAGAGCTATTTATCATAATATTGAAAATATGGCTCAAATTTCAAAATTTGGATGATGAATTTGAGTATATCTTGGAAACATTCGTTCAAAATGAGGAACGATTCGTGGAGTAAAATGAGTTTCTGGATGAGTAAATCCTTGGATAAAAGTTATTAATGATACGGCAATTGCTGTAAATCAACTTGGAGCAAGAGCTGGATCAATTTCTGTTACTCTTGATATGTGGCATAGAGATATTTATGATTTCCTTGATTTGCAAACAGAAACTGGAGATATCAGAAGAAAAGCATTTGATGTATTTCCTGCTGTTTCTATTCCAGATTTGTTTATGAAAAGAGTAGAAAATAATGAAGATTGGACTTTATTTGACCCAAAAGAAGTAAAAGATGTAACTGGAAGAGTTTTACAAGATCATTTTAGTGAAGATTTTGAAAAATTTTATATTGAATGTGAAAACAATCCAAAATTAGAATTAAAAGAAAAAACAAGTGCAAAAGAATTATTTAAAAAATTCTTAAAATCAACCGTAGAAACAGGAATGCCATATGTGTTTTATAGAGATACAGTAAATGCTCTCAACCCAAATAAACACGCTGGAAATATCTATTCTACACAACTTTGTACTGAAATTTGTCAAAATACTGCTCCTTCAAAATTCGTAGAAGAAACTCTTGAAGATGGAGTGATTTCTATTAAATATACTCCTGGAGATAGTGTAGTTTGTAATCTTGCATCTATCAATATTGCAAAAGTAAATGATGATAAAACAATTGAAAAAGTAATTCCAATAGTTATGAAAATCTTGGATAATGTAATTGATTTGAATTATTATCCTATGAAAGAAGCTGAATTAACAGCAAAAAAATATCGTTCTGTTGGGCTTTGATTTTTATGACTTGCTGAATATTTAGCAGTAAATAAAATTGCTTATGACAGTGAAGAAGCTCGCGAAGTAGTTGATAAAATGATGGAAAAATTTGCTTATGAAACATTTAAAGCATCAAATGATTTAGCAGTAGAGAGAGCAAAATACGAATTATTTGATGGAAGTGAATATTCAAAATGAATAGTTCTTGGAAAAGACGAAAAATGGTTTAAAGAAAATTCTAAAACAAATTGTGATTGGTCAGGACTTTTGAAAAATATTCAAGAAAAATGACTGAGATTTGCATATCATATAGCTCCTGCACCAAATACTTCAACTGCTTGAGTAGTTGGAACAACAGCAGCAATGCTTCCTATTTATAAAAAATATTTTGTAGAAACAAATATGGTTGCTCCATCAGTAGTGGTTGCTCCAAACTTAAATGAAGAAAATTTTTGGTACTACAAAGAATATGTAAATATGAATATGAACGATGTTATTGATATGGTTTCTGTTATTTACAAATGGGTAGACCAATCAATCAGTTTTGAATGGATTATTAATCCAGCAAAAGTTTCACCAAGAGAATTGTATGAATATTATATGAAAGCTCATAAACAAGGTATTAAAACAGTATATTATGTAAGAAGTATGAGTTTAGAAGTGAGTGAATGTGTAAGTTGTAGTTGATAAAAAAATAATTTCAGTAAAATAAATATAAATTTTCTAGGGAAAATATTTAAAAGTTATGTACAAGTACTATGATGAATTACAAAGAAGCCTCTGCACCAGAGGCTCAAGCTTTATTGCAGTGCCATATTAGAAATATTGGTACCATTTCAACAGAAGTAAAAGATAGACTCGATGATTGTTTATGAAATTTAAGTTTCGCTATTCGTTTGCATGGATGAGTTTTAGAACCACTTACAACAGAATACGCAGTATTAGTTGAACAAATTCTTGGTCTTACTCCTCAAGAGGTAGTGAACAAAGTATTGAGTAATTCTCCATTAGATAATGGAACAAATGCGAATATTGAAGCGATAAAATCAAGTTTAATACATTAATAAAAATTATATGACACAAGAATTACAAGCCAATTTAATATTTAATCCAGCAGGAAATGATGATGTTGGAGTAAGAACTATTATTAAAGGAAATACAACAGGACTTTTTCAACTCAATGCCGTAAAATACAGTTGGGCAAAAAGTATGTATCAAGTAATGGTTTGAAATTTTTGGGTTCCAGAAAAAGTAAAATGATTAGGAGAAGATGCCGTACAATTTAAAAATGTATTATCTGATGACGAGAGAAGAGCGTATAAATGAATTTTATCATTTTTGATATTTCTTGATTCTATTCAAACAGTAAATCTTCCAAATTTTAATGAATATATTACAGCTCCAGAAGTAAATTTGATACTATCAATTCAAGCCTACCAAGAAGCAATACATTCTCAATCATATGCTACTATTTTAGAAACAGTAGTAGATTCAAAAGATAGAGAAGAAATTTATTATTTTTGGAGAAATGATGAACATTTACTAGAAAGAAATACATTTATTGGATGAATTTATCAAGATTTTATTGATAATCCAAGTGATAAAAATTTCTTTAGATGAGTAATTGGAAACTTCTTACTTGAAAGTATTTATTTTTATAATTGATTTGCATTTTTTGATACACTTGCAGATTCTACGAAAATGGTAGCTACTGATAGAATGATAAATTATATCAGAAGGGATGAGTTAACTCATGTAACCATTTTTGCAAATATTTTGAAAGAAATTAAAAAAGAATTTCCTGAAATTTATGATGAAAAAATGATTACAGATATGATGAATGTAGCTGTTGATCAAGAAATAAAATGGTCAAAACATATTCTTGGAAAAAATATTATTGGAATGAGTCATATTAATATAGAAAACTATACAAAATGGCTTGCTAATAACAGATTGAGTATGTTAGGAATTGCACCATTATATCCAGAAGTAATCAGTAATCCATATAAACATCTTGATAGACTTCAAGATAATAATTCAGAAAAATGAAATTTCTTTGAATCAACGGTTACTAATTATTCTCAATCAAGTTCAATGAACGGAAGTTGGGATTTCTAATAATAAAAAAGATGCCTTAGGCATCTTTTTTATTATTCAGTAACTTGAATTTCAATTTGGTTAGTCATTACATTATTATTTGCAAAATCAAGCGTAAGTTTTACAACATAGGTTCCAGCTTTTTTAAAAGCATGGCTTGGATTTGCTTCTGAAGAAGAGGTTCCATCTCCAAACTCCCAATAATATCTTACTATTTGTCCAGTTGAATCAGTTGATAAAAAGTCAATTTCTTGATTTACGGGAATATCTTTTGTCATACTTGCTTTTATTTTCACTTGAGCTTCAAATGCTTTTAGTACAAGACTTTTTGATGTAGAATATTCTTTTCAACTTTTTGTAATAATTGTTAATTTTACTACATAATTTCATTCTTTTAAATATCTATGACCTGGATTAATGGCATCTCTTTCTTCTACAACTCCATCACCATAATCATAAATAAATTTTACTATATCATCATTTTGAACTTGACTCAATGAAGCATCAAATCAAACAAGAGCAGGGACATATTCACTATCTGATTTAATTTGTAAATCTACAATCGCTTCTTTTTTTACAAATTCAAAATTAATTTTTTCACTAAATTCAACAATATCATCTTTATTTCTTCTATGTACAAATTTATATTTTACTGTTACTTCTTCAAAACCTCAAAAATTGAATTCGTGACTAAAATTTTTTCCTTCACCTTCATAATTTCCATCACTTCCAACATCCCATTTTATCTCCTCTAGGGCATAAAGTGGATTATCAGCTCTTACATGTTTTGCATCAAAATCAATTTTTGTTGGAATTCCTACGTCATAGATAAAGTATTCAAGAACTTTAGGATCATATTTTACATTTGTAATTTTTCAAGTTCCTAAATAAAAATCAATATTATTTGTAAGTTTTATTTTTTTTGCCGTTTCAATTCTACTTGTAAGTTGAGTTGATTTTCCATTTGAATTTGTCAAAATTACTTTTATATCATAATTTCCATATTCCTTAAATGTATATTTTACGGTTGAAGAATCTTCAAGTCTTAATATATCTCAAGGCTTTTTAATTTCTTGTCCATCAATAATCCAAGTAAAGTTTTCAATAAAACCATCTCAAAAATTATTTTCAATATTTTCAACTTTAAATGTATATTCTAAATCATTATTAAATGAAACTTCAGATTTGATATTTCCGGCTATTTCGCTGGTTTCTCATCTAATTGTAAAAATTCTTGTCATATAACTTGAAGGAGAATTTTTTACTTTCATTCCAATTAAATCTGGTTCGAAGTAAATTTTACTTGGTTGAAACATATATCAAGTATAGGCAGGTTTTGTTAAATCTTCTTGAAGATACCATTCAATTTCTCACAATGGTTTCAAATCACTTGCATCAAAACTGACTGTTTTTCCACCATTTTCAAGAGTTTTTTCAGTAACATTTACTATGTATGATACACTAATATTTGGATTTTCAGATGCAGGTTTTGTTGTTAATTTATCTGGAAATCTTGAATCAATTCATTCTAACATAAGAGTTACTTTGTAATTTCATTTTTTCTCAAAATTATGAATCACTTCTGGAGTTTGGCTTTCAGCTTTTTGTCCATCACCAAAATCCCATATAAATTTTGTTACTTTAAATCAAATTCTTTGTTCTTCTCTTTGTAAGTATGAAACATCAAATTTTAAATCTATTGGTCCAATAAGAGAAGATAAATCTTGTATAATGGCTCCATTTTTTCCAATATTCTCATTATTTAAAAGATTATTGTCATATATTTGAATCATTCCATATGAAAGTTCAAGCCAGTTTGGAAGTCATTTTATGGTTTTATCAAGATACATCCATAAACTTGCAGTTGAAAAGGTAATAATCAACATAATAGTAGAAAGGATGAATCCAACAGTTCTTTTTCTTTTAAATTCTTTTTTTGTAAATAATGCTTTAAAAATTAAAATGATTAAAATTACTGTTTCAATAACTATTACAATAGAAAAAATAAAAGTAGTAAGTTTGAGTAAAAAACTATTGATATCATTCAAATTGATTCATAAACTTGCAAAAAAACTTACATCTTCAGGAGTTTTTGCATTAAATATTACAAATGTAATGAATGCTCATCCTAAAACAAGGGCAATAAATAAAATAGCTCATAAAAATCAAAATGCTGTTCCTGCTGAAATTGATTTTTTTACTTGAGGTTTTTTTGCTACTTTTTGTTCTGATAATTTTACTTTTATAAATAATGTTTCTCAATGTGATCAAGGAACTGTTTTTGATAAAATATCTAAATTTTTTCCTCTAAATTGATGAACTCAAACTCATTTTTGTTCTTCATTAGTAATTTCTAAATTGAGTTTTGAAATCGTTTTTGCTTTCAACAAAAGATTCATATACGTTGAAAATTTTATATATTTTGCTTCTTTTAGAATAGAATCTTTTTTAAATGAAATTTTTACAGAATCATGTCCTGGTTCCATAGCAAAAAAATCATATTGATTTTTGAGTAAAATATCAATTAAATCATCAATTTCATTGATATTTATATCGAATATAATTTTATTTTCTTCTTTTTGAGGAGCAATTACTTTTTCTTCATCAAATTTTTTTAATACATCAGGTCTAATGGCTGAATCTGTTAAAATAGTTGAAAGAACATCTATATCGATGTCATTTTTTGTCTCAACAGGTGCATTTACTGATTCTTCAGATGGAATATTTCATTGTGAAGTTTTTTCTTCTCATACAGTATTATTTTCTTGAGTGAGAGGAGTAGGAGCTTCTTTATTTTCAGAAAAATCCTTTTCTATATTTGAAAAGTCAATATCTAATTTAGAAGGGTCAAAATTATTTTGTGTCATAACAAATTATTATGTATTAAATACTTATTGTTATTATAACATATAATGGTATTTTTTTGCAAATTTTTTGTTTGACTTTATCAAAAAAAGTTCCTGAATATAATTCAGAAACTTTTTTATTTATACTCTGATTTTTTTCTTTTCACCAGAAGTATTATTTTGAGCTTTTGGCTGAGTAAAAAGTGGATTTTCATTTGAAGTTTGATTTATGTTTAGAGTTTCTTCATCAGTTGTTACTATAAATGCTTTTTCATTTAACTCCATTTGTTTGATTTCAATATTTGTTTTTACACTAAATATTGCTTTTGTTGTCTTATATTCAATTTCTCAAATGAGTTCTTCAAATTTATAAAATGCTTTTTCTTTATAAACGATAAGTGGATTTTTTTGAGCATATCATTCAAATGCAACTGCTTCTCTTAATTTACTCATACTATCAATATGTCTCATCCATAATTCATCAATTGATTGTAATACAATTCTTCTTTCCATTTCATAGAAATCTTCTTCATTTTTGAAGTTGGTTTTTATATTATCAATTTCAGTTGTAGCCATTTTTGAAATATATGTTGCAAGAGAATTTTCTTCGTTAATTCCTTCAATATCATTTATTTCTACAACATCATTAATAAGAGAAATTCAAACAAATTCATTTATTTTTGAAATAATGTCTTCTTTTGAAGTATTTTTTAGTAAAAGAGCAGAAACAAGTTTTTCAATTTGTGATGCAACCATAGTTTTTACATCCGTATCAATATTTTCACTATCAAGGATTTTATTTCTTTTTCCATAAATAATTTCTCTATGTTTGTTCATAACATCATCATATTCTAAAACATGTTTTCTTGAATCAAAATGATATCATTCTACTTGTTTTTGAACTGAAGTTACTCTTGAAGTAAGCATTCAGCTTTGAGCTAATGGTTCTTCATCTGGAAGTGAAGCAAACATTGGTGAATTAAATACTCCAAACAGTTTGTCTCATCCAAATATTCTCATAATTTCATCATTTGGAGAAATAAGAAATTGAGTCATTCAAGGATCTCACTGTCTTCCAGCTCTTCATCTTAATTGGTTATCGATTCTTCTAGTTTCATGTTTTTCAGTTCCAAGAATTACGAGTCCTCAGATTTCACGAACTCATTCTCAAAGTTTGATGTCAGTACCTCTTCAAGCCATATTCGTAGCAATCGTTACTGCTCATTTTTGTCCAGCAAGAGATACAATTTCAGCTTCTCTTTCATGATGTTTTGCATTTAAAACATTATGAGGAACTCATTCAGTTTTTAATCTATCAGAAAGATATTCTGATTTTTCGACTGAAATCGTACCAACTAAAACTGGTTGTCCTTTTTCATGTAAATCTTTAATAAGTTTTACTGTATAATCAAATTTTCCTTTTTCATTTTTAAAAAGAAGATCTGGATTATCAATTCTGGCAATTGGTTTATTTGTTGGAATTACAAGTGTTTCTAAAGCATATACTTTATAAAATTCTTCTTCTTCAGTTTTTGCAGTTCCTGTCATTCAAGCTAGTTTCCAATACATTCTAAAATAATTTTGGAATGTAATAGAGGCAAGAGTTTTAGATTCTCTTTTAATTTCTACTCATTCTTTTGCTTCAATAGCTTGGTGAAGTCATTCTGAATATCTTCTTCCTGAAAGTACTCTTCCTGTATGTTCATCAATAATGAGAACTTCTCCATCTGGAGAAACTAAATAATCTTTATCTCTTTTGTATACTGCTCTTGCTTTCAAGGCATTTTCAATGTGATGTAAATCATTATAATGGTCAGAAACATAAATGTTGTCTACTTTTAGAATTTTTTCAATTTTTGAAATACCATCATCCGTTAAAGTAGATGTTTTTTGTTTTTCATCAATTTTATAATCTTGTCATTCAATAAGTTCTTTTGAAATAATAGCAAATTGCATATATTTGCTTGTTGGTTCATTGTCAGGCATTGAGATAATAAGAGGAGTTCTTGCTTCATCAATTAAAATTGAGTCAACCTCATCAATAATAGCAAAAAATGGTCTACTCATTACTTTGTCTTCATTTCTGATAACCATATTATCTCTTAAATAATCAAATCACATTTCATTATTTGTCGCGTAAACAATATCGCTATGATAATTTTGATATTTTTCTTGAGGATGTTGATTATGAGTAATTACTCAAACAGTAAGTCAAAGAGTGTTATATAAAATACCCATTTCTTCTGAGTCTCTTTTTGCTAAATAATCATTTACAGTAACTACATGTACAGAATTTCCTGTTAATGCATTTAAATATGCTGGGAGTGTTGCAACAAGAGTTTTTCATTCTCAAGTTTTCATTTCTGCAATTTGTCCATCATGAATAGCCATTCAACCAATAAGTTGAACATCATAAGGAATCATATTCCATAGAACTTTCTTTCCTGATGGAAGTTCAAATTCTTTTCCATTAATAAGTTTTGTAGCTTGTTTTAAATTGGCAAATGCAGGAGCAATAATATCTTTTAGAGTTTCTTTAATTTTTTTGCTATCTTCAGGATTTTGAAAATTTAAACCAGTAAAAAGAGCTTTTAATTCTTCTGTTTTATTTTTTACATCTTCTAGAGTAAATGATGCGAATTCTGCTTCTTGCGAATGAATTTTTTCTATTATTTGAGTATAATATTTGATTTTTTTCTTATCTGGATCTCAGAAAATTGCTTTTACGATGTTATCAATCATAGGTGAAAATTTAAAAGTATAAAATACAAAAGTGGAAAAGAAAGGTGTAAAATCTTTTTCTTTTGAACTTTTTTAACTTGTTAATTATATGAAAATATTAAAAAATACAAACTTTTTGATTTTTTGAAAAAATAATTAATATATATGTACCAAATTTAAAAAATTTTAAGTGTTTCTTTTTTATTTTTAACACAAGAGTGATATGGAGTAATTATCTATAAAATTTCTT
>JAUCDK010000032.1:0-11335 GCA_034675265.1 Patescibacteria group bacterium | reverse complement strand
CTACATTATCAAAATTTTTAAAACTTTTAGATTTAGAACTAAAAATTGATGATGTGAAAGTTATGTAGTTAATTAAAATAAAAAAAATATCTTACAATTTAAGATATTTTTTTATTTCCCCAAAAATTTTTCCTTTGAATGTTCAAACCAATTATTCGATTTTTCAAACAGTTCAATTAATTTCTTATAAATCTTCCCTTTTTCTCCTCAAATTAGATATAAATATCCAAATACTGACGCGATTAAAGCTCACAAACTATCAAGTATCAAATCATTCATCGTATCTTTTACTCAAAGTCTTGAATCAAAAGTTCCATCCATAATTCCAAGATTTCTTGCTTTTTGCATATCAAGAGTAAACATACTATCCATCATGAATTCTGTAATCTCCCAAAGAGTTCCAAGAGTCACAGCAAAACAAAAACCAAAAATCACAATCATAAGTGGAGGAGCTTTGAATTCCCTTGTTTTATAAAAAATATATGGAATTAAAAAACCAATAAACCCAAGAGCCAATCCAGCAAAACTATGCAATACAATATCCCACCAAGGAAAAATATAATAAAATTCATTAATATCTCACAAAAAAAGTGAAGCATAAATAAAAAATATTATCACAAATTGAAATATTTGTGGAATAATAATATTGTACCTCTTAAAAATCAGATGAATATAAGTCAATCCTAATGTCAATAAAACAACAAATAGAATTGCCCAGTTTGCCTCGTAAATAGCCCATAATATAGCTAAAACAAGACTTCATCTCATGATATGTGTCCAGAAAGACACTTTCCATAAAAAATGTATCATAATCTAAAAATATATTTTATTCTTCTTCAGTTTCTGTTCTTTTTTTGAGTTCATCCCAAACATCTTTTGGAATATTTTTTGCTATTTTCACAGCAGGATAATTTTTTGCAGCAAGAAATTGTCCTCTTTTTGAATTTTTAACTACCAGTTCTTCTCCTGTTTCAGCATCAACTAAAAGTCATTTTTCTCTTAAGATTTGCTCTAAAGTTTCATCTTTTTCTGAAACAATCTTTCCTATCCATTTTACTCTTGGATATTCGCTCGATGCAAGAAATGGTCCAAATCTTCCAGTTTTTACAACAATAGTTCCCTCAATTCCATCTGGACAAGGTTTTCATTCGTATTTTGCTCTTAATCCAGCTAATTTATCAGCTTCTTCTTTTGGTTGTTCAATATAATCACATTCTGGATATCCTGAACATCCGATGAATTTCCCAGCTTTTGAAAATCTATAAATCAAATCTTGTCAACATTTTGGACAAGCTTTTCCTACTTTTTCAATTACTTTTTCTGCATTTTCTCCTGCATTTTCAATATCTTTTTTCAGAGTTCAAACCCAAAATTTTTCAAGCATTTTTTGAAATTTTACTTTTCATTCTGCTACTTCATCAAATTCTTCTTCTACATTTTTTGTAAATTTATAATCCATCATTTCTTTGAAATATTCTTCTAAGAAATCATTTACTACAAAAGCAATTTCAGTTGGTGATAAATATTTTTTTTCTACTTTTTCTACATATCATCTATCGATAATCGTTGAAATAGTTGGAGCATAAGTTGAAGGTCTTCCGATTCATTCACTTTCAAGTTTTTTTACGAGTGAAGCTTCTGTATATCTTGCTGGTGGTCTTGAAAAGCTTTGAGTTGAAACAATATTTTTTGATGGAATAAGTGTTCCTACTTCGATACTTGGAAGTACCGCATTCTCTGAATCCTCTTCTTCATCATCACTTGATTCTACATAAAGTGTCATAAATCAATCAAATTTTAGCACTTCTCATTTGGTAATCCATTCTTGATTTTCCTTTCCAGTAGGAGAAAAATTAAACGTCGTTACTTCTACGATTGCATCACTCATTTGACTCGCAAGTGTTCTTTTCCAGATAAGAGTATAGAGTTTTAATGCTTGTGGGTCTAAAATTGATGTTAAACTTTCAGGAGTTGTTGAAAGATATGTTGGACGAATTGCCTCATGCGCTTCTTGTGCTCATGCTGCTTTTGTTTTATATTTTCTAATTTTTAAATAATCTTTTCCAAATTTTTCTTCAATAAGTTTTCCAGCTTGACCAAGTGCATTTTCAGAAAGATTTACACTATCAGTTCTCATATAAGTGATAAGTCCTGTTCTTTCTCCATTTCCAAGATCTACTCATTCATATAATTTTTGAGCAATCATCATCGTTTGTTTTACTCCAAAACCAAATTTTCTTGAAGCTTCTTGTTGTAAAGTTGAAGTCGTAAAAGGCGCTCCTGGACTTCTTTTTGAATCTTTTTTATCAACAGAATTGAGTTTAAAATTCAGCGTTTGAGAAAGTGTAAGTTCTGTATTTCCTTGTTTATTTTTTGTACTTTCTATTTTGGGTAATTCTTGAAATAAAATATGAAGAAATTTTTGTACATCTTCGATAGATTTAAAATTTTTATTTTTTCCATCAAGTTTAGTGAAAAGAGTTTTGAATTTTGATTTATTGTATTCAAGTTCTGCAATTATTTTCCAAGATTCTTCTGGTTTAAAATTTTTGATTTCTCTTTCTTTTTCAACAATAAGTTTTACAGCAACTGATTGCACTCTTCAAGCAGAAAGTCATTTTCTGATTTTTTTCCATAAAATTGGTGAAACTTTGTATCAAACCAAACGATCAAGTAATCTTCTTGCTTGTTGTGCATCTACAAGATTTACATCAATATTTCTTGGATTTTTGATAGAGTGAGTAATGGCTTCTTTGGTAATTTCATGAAATACAATTCTTCTTACATTTTCAGGATCAAGCCCTAAAATATTACAAAGATGCCAACCAATCGCTTCTCATTCGCGGTCCTCATCTGTTGCTATCCAAATGCTTGGGTGAGTTTTTGCAAGTTTCAAAAGTCCATCAACTGTTTTTTTCTTTTCTTCGGTTACTCCATATTCTGGTGTAAATCCATTTTCTATATCAATTCCAAGTGTTTTTTCTGGCAAATCTCTGATATGTCACATTGATGCTACTACTTTAAAATCACTTCATAAGAATTTTTCTATCGTTTTCCCTTTTGCTGGAGACTCCACTATCACAAGATTTTTTGCCATATAAAAAAGCTAATATTAAATTTTATATTCACTTTTATATTTTTTTTTGTGTAAGTCAAGAGATTTTTACAAAAATTATATAACATAATATGGTTCTACGGAATAAATTTCCATTTTCTTTTGTTTTCCTCTGAGTTCTTGAACTCCTAAACTTTTGATACTGTAAATTTCCTTTTTAGAAAGATTTTTATACACATGTTCTGAAATAATAATATTACATCCATAACTTCTGGTTAAATCTTGCAAACGAGAAGCTGTATTAATCGTATCTCAAATCACCGTTGCTTCCATTCTTTTTTTCGTTCCAATGGTTCATAAAATAACTTCTCAGTAATTAATTCATACTCAAATTTGAATTTTCTTCCCAAGTTCTCATATTTTAAATTTTTCAATAAATTCAGTGATTTCAATAGAAGCTTTTATAGAATTATCAATATTTTCACTTTCAAAAATAACCATAATTCCGTCTCAAAGATATTTATCAATATATCCATTATTTTTCATAATGATTTCTCCAATTCCATCAAAATAAATATTGAGTAAAAAAAGTGCTCTTTCTGGTGTTACTTGTTCTGAAATAGATGTAAATCAAACCACATCTATAAACATAATGGCAATTTTTTTGATTTTAAAATTTCATAAATTTATTTTATTAAGTCCTTTAATTCCAAGTTCAGCATAAATATCTTGTGGAAGAAATTTTTTATGAAACTCATTCATTTCTTGTAAATCTTTGTGAATTAAGTTATTTTTTAAAATCAGTTTTTTAAATGTTTTTTCAAGAGTATAAGCTTCTTTAAAAGTAAAGTCATTTTTCAAAGTGGATAAATCACAAAAATTATCATCAGTAATATTCATATTTTTACTCAAATCTTTCAATAATTGTAAATCTTTATAAAAATAAAAATTAATCATAATAAAAAGAATTCCAAGCAAAATATTGAAAAGTAAAATATATATTTTTATATCTGAAATATTTTCCAAACAAAAAAATACAAAAAAATTTATACTAAAAAGTACAAAATAAATGCAAATATTGTAAAACAAAAATTTATTCTTCATGTTTCTAAAATTAATTTCAAAAGAAGTGTACCCTATAAGATAAAAAAATGCAAATCATAAAAAAAAAAGCCTCTTTATTTTGTATAAAGAATTGGCCATTTTCAAGTTTCTTGAAATATTTTTGTTTTCTTATAAAGAACTTCTAATAATCCTGGTTCAGATAAATTCATTACCATGTATTTTCCCCCAGTTTTAGAATAAAGTTCTGGTTTACATCAAAAAGATGTATAAAATGATACTAATAATCTTACTCTTCTATTCATATCTGATGAATGTTTTTTTTGAGGATTGGCTTCTCATTTAATTTTGGTAAGTCCATTTTCGTAAGCATATCTAATAATACTCAACATTGCTTCTACTCATTTTGTTGGCATTTGAATCATCTCTATAGAAATAACTCCTGATTTAATTTCAATTTTATAATACCCATTTACTCAAAAGTTACATTTTACTGATTTATATATTTCATCTCAATATTCATTTATTTCTATCGGTTCTGGTAAAATTTCATCCAATAAATCCAAAAATAAAAGTTCAAAATCCTCTTTATCTAATATATTATGTACTTTTTGTGATGTTTGTTGTACTATAGATCATTGAAAAGTTGGTTTTTGAGATATTGTATTCAAACTTTCTATATTCATAAGCGTAATTTCATTATATTTATTAAATACTTACTACATTTTTTACTAAATTTCTATTATCATATGGAAATTTATAATTTTCTAAATATCTGATAATGGAAGCATATATTGACCATTTATTTTCACTCAAATAAAAAAAACTATTTCCTTCACTTTGAAGTGGATCAAATTCACGCAAAATTCCTGATAAATGATTATTACTTGGGAGAATTGGAACTACTCAAAGTTTAAAATATTCTCAAAGTCATTCTACTTCGTTATCACTTACTACAAAATCAAATCCTAACAGTAAATCTTTTTTTATATCACTTGAAGCAACAACATTTAATTTCTGAGCAAACTCTGTTTTTGTTTTTATAACGAAATCACAAGATAACACCTCTAAACCATCAAGTAAAAAATCAATAGACGACTCATCATTAAGTAAAATAAGTCCAATTGCTTTATTTTTTGTATTTAGATGATAATATTCTTTTAT
The DNA here is from genome assembly GCA_034675265.1 of Patescibacteria group bacterium. GTDB lineage: Bacteria > Patescibacteriota > Gracilibacteria > BD1-5 > UBA6164 > UBA7396. Next base: position 6,054 of record JAUCDK010000032.1, on the reverse strand, counting down.
GGCTTTTGCATATTTCTTTTTTTCGCTGAAAATTGACTCTGACATATTTTCCTTATTAATACTAAATTTTTTACTTAAATATTCTAACATAATTTTTTTTAGAAGTGAAGAAAAATTGTTTGACTTTACTTAAAATGTTTTGAAATATAAAAATTGTAAAATAAAAAAAATCAATATAATCTCTTTTATATTAAATATAATAACTTTAAAATGAAAGATTTTTGGAAAAATTTGGCTTCACAATGACCAATAGCCTTCCTTGCTCCGATGGATGGTTACACAGATAGTGCTTACAGACAAGTAAATAAAAAAATAAACCCAAATATAATGTGTGTGAGTGAGTTTTATTCAGCTGATGGACTTGTTCATTCAAAATTTTTAGCAGATAGCGTTTTACCACATCAAGATATTGAAAAACCTCTTATCATACAAATATTTTGAAAAGATCCAGAAATGTTTGCAAAAGCTGCAAAAATTATTGAAAGATATAATGTTGCTGGAATTGATGTAAATATGTGATGTCCTGCAAAAAAAGTAGTAAGTAGCTGACATGGTTCTGGTTTAATCATTAATCGTGATACTGCCTTTGAAATCGTTGAAACTCTCAATAAAGCAACTCACCTTCCGATTTCTGTAAAAACTCGTCTTGGATGGAATGGAGCAGAAACATTAATTGATTTTGTAAAATGATTGGAAAGTGCTGGAGCTTGACTTATCACTGTTCATGGAAGAACAGCAAAACAAGCTTATACTGGATTTGCTGATTTTACACAAATTTATGAACTCAAAAAAAATGTTTCGATTCCAGTAATTTGTAATGGAGATATTAAAAATTTTGATGATGGAATGGCAAAAATTTATTCTCCAGATTGAGAAGTAAAACTTGATGGATTTATGGTTGGAAGAGGAAGTTTTTGAAATCCTTGGTGTTTTGTTCCAGGATGATACGAACCAACTCTCAGAGAAATTCTTGAAACCATGAGTTTTCATGCAAATGCATTATTGCTTTCAAAATGAGAAAAAAAAGCAACTCTTGATATCAGAAAACATTTAGTACAATATTTAAAAGGTTTTCCTTGAGTTTCAGCATATAGAAAAAGACTAGTTACCATTGAAAGTATGGAAGTATTAGAATGAATTTTAAATGAAATTAGAACCGAATTTTCTGATAGTTTGGATATAAAACCTCACGAAATAATTATATAAAGATAAGTTATGAAAGAACAAATAGCATTTTTACAAAATCGTATTGATAATGATGGAGTCTGATTTTTAGATGAAAGCGAACTTCGTGATATTGTAAAATTGAGAGAATCTTTTGCGCTTGATGTTGTAAATTTAGTTGAAAAAATTCTTAAATATAAGATACCTTCTGTAAAGCAAAGAGAAGATACATTTACAAAACATTGTCCAGAGTAGATATTAAATATACATCTTTTATTGACAAATATAGTTTTTACTTATAATTATATTTATCTCATTGATTTTAAAGGAGAGTGTCATGAGAAGATTGTTATTGGCAATCTTTATTCTGATTCATCTCAGTGGCTGTGTTGTAGTAATGACACCCATGAGAAGACCTATGTATGAAGATTCGTATATCGTTGTGCGCCAACCTGTGGTGAGGCAAACTGAAGTCATTTATCAACGACGTCCAATCGTGATTGAAAGACAAATCATTGTGCCTGCACCGTATTGGCATAATCACCATCGACATAATCGTTCCCACGATCATCGTCATCGTTGATTTACAGCAACGACAATACAAAAAGACCAAATATATTTGGTCTTTTTTTTATTGGTGAATCGTAATATTTTCATTTAATTCTTCAGAAAGATACGTATAACTTCCATATGCAAGTAAAATAGTATTTCATCATTTTTGTACTTCGATTTCAGTTTCATAATATGGTACTAATGTATACAAAGTAGGAAGTTTCGTTGTTTTATTCTTAATAATATGTTTTGGTGGTTGATAAGTATTATCAAATTTAGTCAGTATATATTTTTTTTTGAAATTAATATTCAGAACTCCCGTATCAAATAAACGATCCGAGGTTCAAGTTGAATATCTTCAAAGCAAACCATAATAATCTAAACTACTATCGATAAAAGTAAAAATAGGAAATTTTCACTGGTCATATTCGTCATACGTAGGAAAAATATAATCTTTATTGGTAACTGGAAAAATTTTTAATTTTATTTTTTGTTTTTTTGGGCTTTCTATCCAATATGAAAGTAAATTATCAGTATTTACAAAGAGATTTTTATCATCTTCATAAAGGCAAGAAGTTTTTTGTTTTTTTAAACTTGGATGAATTTCTCAATCAATACATTTATTTTTTTCTCAAAATATAGATATTTTTCATTCTTGAAGCAGTTTTTTAAGTTTTGGTTCTCATAACATATTTTTCATATATATAAATACTTCATCTACATGAGGGATATATGTTTTTTGAAAATTCCATGCATCATCTGTAGTATATTTTCAAAGCAAAGTCGTTCTATGGTAATTTTTTACAGCAGAAACAGTATTTCAAAAATCAACATATCATTCAGTTGGAATTGGATAAGTAAAAAAGCTATTATATTCTATTTTTGGAGAGCTATTTTTTGCTGTTTCAAACGTTATATCAAGAGCATATGAAGATGTAAATTGAAATATCAATATTAAAAATAAAATTTTTTTCATAAAAATAAGTGAAAAATTAAAAATATATTACCTCAAATTTTCCATCATATGCTTTTTATATGCCTCTACTCAAGGTTGATTAAATGGATTTACTCAAAGTAAATACGCGCTGATTCCACAAGATCTTTGGAAAAAATATAAAAGTTGCCCAAGATAATATTCATTTATTTCAGGAATGAGAATTTTTATAACTGGAACTCCTCATTCTTTATGAGCTTGTATCGTTCATTCTAATGCTGAAGTATTTACAAAAGAAAGATTTTTTCAAGCGAGAAAATTTAATCTATCATTATCATTTTCTACATATGGAATCTCTAAATTATTTTTTTCATTTTCTACCACCAAAAAAGTTTCAAATAAATTTCTTTTACCATCTTGAACATATTGCCCAAGAGAATGTAAATCGGTAGAAAAATTTAAACTCGTTGGAAATATTCCTTTTCCATCTTTCCCTTCACTTTCTCAAAAAAGTTGTTTCCACCATTCAGAAATATATTTCAATGAAAAATGAAAGCTTGCAAGAATTTCAATATTTTTTCATTTTTCAAGTAAATTATTTCTTATTCATGCGTATAAAAATGCTGGATTTTTTGATATATCTTTTTCTTCATTAAGATATTTTTGCATATCAAAAGCTCACTGCAAAATTTGATCAACATCATATCAAGCGATTGCTATTGGTAAAAGTCAAACTGCCGTAAATACGCTATATCTTCCTCAAATATCATCAGAAATTACAAAAGTTTCAAATCAATTTTTTGAAGAAAATTCTTTTAAAACTCACTTATTTTTATCAGTTATTGCTACTACCCTTTTTGAGATTTCATCAGAAGAATATTTTTTTTGTAAATCTTGTAATAAAACTCTAAAACTAATCGCTGGTTCGAGTGTCGTTCCAGATTTTGAAATAACAACAATTCAATAATTTTTATTTTCTAAATAATGTACTAAATCTTTTAAATAATTTGTATCCAATTGAAATCAAGCAAAAATAATTTTTTCTTCACTAAAATTTGATGTAAGTGATTCCAAAACTGCTTTTGCTCACAAATAAGAACCTCAAATACCAATCACAACAATTTTTTCAAAAGATTGAAAATATTTTGCTGTTTGTTTTAATTTATTTAGTTCTTCTTGTGAAATAATATTTTCTATATCTAACCAACCAAGGAAATCATTTCCTTCTCAGCTTTTATCAAGAAGTTTTTTTTCTTGTAATAAAATACTCTCTGTGAATCAAAATAATTCATCTTTTAGATTATTTTCTACTTGAACTTCAATATATTTTTTCATAATATTTTATTTTAAATAAATACATATAAAAATTATAGAAAAAAATTATAAAAATCCAATCTTTTTACAAAAATATATGAAAAATGATTTTTATTGACTTTTAAAATATCTATATTATAATATATTAGTTTATATATTAACTACAATATTTATGAATAAACACAAAACAAAATATATAGTAAGTATTTTTAGTACAATATTTCTTAGTATTCTATGTGTTCAAGCTTGGAACTGACTTACTGCATCTCCTTGAGATAAACTTGATTATCAAAAATGGAATGAATTAGTTACAACAGTACAATCTGGAAGAATTCCATGAGAAGTAGCGGCTTTTAATCTCACTAGTTGTCCGAATGGTTGGTCTCCATATACTCCTGCTATAGGAAGAACTATTATTTGAGTAGGAAATGGTGCTGGAAATAATACAACTTTAGCTCAAAATATAGGAAGTGTTACAGCTCCTTGATATGCTTTTACTATTCCTGCAACTTCTAGTAACTTAACCGTTACAGCAACTATACCTCTCAGAACAGAAGTTGGAAGCATAGTTGCTCCAAGTTGAGCTTCATATTTAGGTACTTCAAAAGCATGAAGTTCAACTGTACAAATGTTTTCAAATACTGCTCCAACAGATTTATCTGCAGCATATATTCCTCTAAATGTTTCTGTTTCTTGATGAGGAACACCAGCTCAAAATATAACTATTCCTGGGTCTGAAAATAATATGCAACCATCGATTGCTCTCCTTTATTGTGTAAAAAATTAATTCTAACTTATCACGTATGAAAAAACACAAAAAAAATCTTTATCTATGATTCACTCTTGTTGAACTTATCATAGTAATAACTATTCTTGCTATTTTAGCGACTATAGCATTTATATCTTTTAAAAATTATACTGGAAATGCAAGGGATGGAAACAGACTTACCACTCTTTCAAATCTACAAACTTGACTCAATCTTTATGAGGTAAAAACCAGTAGTTTCCCAATGCCTGATGATGTTTATTGAACTTGAGTATATGACAATAACTGAGAAGAAATTCAACTCAATTATGTTTGATTTATAAAAAATAATATTTCAAGAGCAGTCAATGTAAATACTATTCCTCTTGACCCAAAAACAAATGATAATTATATTTACTGAATCAGTTATAATAAAAAATATTATCAAATTGCAACAGTTTTAGAAAATGATGTTTCATACCATATGTTGCCAATCACTTATGCAAATTCAAATAATAAAGCAAAAGTAATTTGAAACTATTGATGATTAATTACTAAATGAAATACTATTTACAATATCCCATCTCTCATTTTTAATAACAGATGAAAAGTGACTTTAACTGGAAATATTTATTTTGTTGCAAATAATTCCGATAATCTTCCTTATACTGTAGATTGAAATACTTCTATACAAAATTCTGATACTCAAAGCATTTTACAACTGGTAACTGGAAAACCTTCTTTAAGTGTCACTTGAGTAACTCTTCCACAAACTACTACTGAATTTGAATCAAATTCCTGAGTTTATACTCAACTTTGATACAATCTAAACACAGTCTGAAAAACTATATTTTGAGAAGAATATCAATGAAATTTTCCTGAAGAAGAAATAGTAAATTCCCCTCCAACTCAAGATTGTATTTTTTGAGAGTGAAATACTTCTGGAAGTATATTTTGAGAATGTTCTTTATAATAATTCATTTATTTTTTAATATTTTTACTATGTTTAAAACAAATAAACAAAATATAAGTAAATATTTACTTTCTACATTTTTAATCGTAGGTCTTACTACATTATCTATACAAGCCTGGAATGGACTAACAGCTTCACCTTGAGACAAACTTGATTACCAAAAATGGAATGAATTAGTTGCAAGTGTACAATCTGGAATCCCCTCTGGAGCAGTAATGGCATTTAACTTAACAACTTGTCCAACAGGTTGGTCAGCTTATAACAACGCTGTTTGAAGAACAATTATTTGAGTGGGAAATGGTGCTGGAAGTAATACCTCTCTTGGAAATACTTGATGAGAAAAAAGTGCTCCTGCCATATCTGCAACTCATA
>JAUCDK010000031.1:0-11786 GCA_034675265.1 Patescibacteria group bacterium | reverse complement strand
CCAAATGATCCAGCTAAAACAGGTTGGGGATCTTGAGGATGTGATAATACTTGTAAACCTATTACTCCTCCAAGTGGGTCAACTCAATGTATAAATTTAACAGCAAATCCAAGTTCAGGATCAAGACCATTAAATACTACATTTACATGTAATACAAATGGAGCTTCATCATATGAAATTAAAATAACAGATTCAACAGGAAATGTTGTAAGAACAATGAATCCTACACCAAATGGACAAGTTGGAACTGGAAGTCATACATTCCCATCAACAGGAACATATACAGCTTCATGTTATATAAATGGAAGAGATACAACTCCAGCTGCTTGTACAACAACAGTTACAGTAACAGAATGAGGTGGTTGAAGTTCAAGTTCATCATCTTCGTCATCTTCTTCATGATGAGGTAGTTCATCTGGAGGATGAAGTTCTGGAGGTGGATGAGGTTGAAATTATTGTGGAGACTGAACATTACAAAGACCAAATAATCAAATGATTTATGAAGAATGTGATTTTGGATGATCAACACCTTGGTCTAATTGGCCAGCTTGGTGTGGAAAACCAGATTCATGAGAAAATGCTTGTAAAATTATTGAAAATACACAACCAGGATGAGGAACAGATAGAAATAATACACAACCAGGATGAGGAGATATTAGTCTTTCTCCATGAGATACACTTTTACTCGGATGATGAATGTGAGTATTTGAATATTTAAGTTCAAATAATGCAACTATTACTAATAGCTCTACTTCTGATATATTTATTGATAAAAGACTTTGTGTTTACAAACAATGATTCAATTATGGATCTATGTCAGGAAATAGTATTTGTTCTACTAATGTAATAGGACAATTAGCAAAAAATTGATGAGTAAAAAAATTATCAATTGCAGATGATAGATTCGTAGCAGATATTTCAAGTTTTCCTTCAGGAATAACTTCTACTGATGGACAAATTATTACTACATTAGAATGATTACAAAACTCATCTACATTTTTAAAATCAATTTTAAAAGTAAGAGTTGCAAAACCAAGTGTGAATACGGTATGAGGATGAGCGTCATTACTAGATGGAACAAAACTTTCTGATGTAAGTAAACTTTCAAAAGATATGTGACCATTAAATGCAGAAGTAAATAAAAATCTTATTCTTACAAGTTTATGATCAAATCCACTGTCAAGTTATACAAAAACAGTAAATGATACAAAACTAGTAAATAAATCTAAAACAGATGGACAAAAAGATTTATCAGCATTTGATCAAAGTTTTTCAACAGGAACAGTTCAAACTATAAATAAACTTCCAACACAAAAATATAACTGATTTGATAATATTTTTACTCATAATGGGAATGTAAGCTTAAGCTCACAAAAAATTGAATGAGGGAATAAAACATATATTATTGAAAATGGAAATTTAACTATAAAATGAAACATTACTTCAACAGATAATATATTATTTGTAGTAAAACAAGGAAATGTTATCATTGAAAATGCTGTAACTCAATTAGATGCAATTATCATAAATATTTGATGAAAAGTTATTTGAGATACATCATCTACTACCAATAGATTAGTAGTAAATGGAGCATTATATGGAAATGTTGATGATTTACTGGCAAATAGAACATATATAAAGGATAGATGAGAATATATTGATGTAGGTACAAATATTAATTTTACCTCAAAAGTATTTTCTTCACCTCCTCCATTACTCTCTAAATTTTTATGAGAATATATGGAAGGAAATAAAATTCCAAAATAAAAAGAATGACGAAAGTCATTCTTTTTATTTTCTTTTCAATTTTGGTAAAAACATATTTGGAACTTGTTTTTTATATGCCATATAATCAGGATCCATACTTAAATGATTTTCTTCTGTTTTTGCTCTGAGATAATAAATATAACTCCATCCAGAAAGAGAAATAAGAGCATATATAAAAGTTTTAATATCCCAATTTATGAATGCTACTATTAAAATAGGAAGTCATCCAATCCACCAAGCTAAATTTTTACAAGTATATGCAGGATGTCTCATATATTTATATGGTCCAGAAGTCACAATTCATCTGTTAGTAAGATTACTTGCTTTCAAACCAAGGGAAATACTTGCCCGAGAATATATTCACATAGATATTAATATCAGAATATTAAAAAAGATATGAACATAAAAAGTGCTAAATTGAGGAAAATCAGTTGAATACCATCATAAAAGAGTATTCGTGGCATTATTTATTGGAGGATACGCAGCCAGTGCAGCAAACCATCACAAAAAAGTTGGTTCAACAGATTTTATTTTATTTTTAAAAATACTTCCTTCAAGTAAATATCAAAGTGTAAAAAATAATACATCAAAAAAAAGTATTGCACTAAATGCCATATAAAAGAAATATTTGTTGAAAAACAACAGAAAATCTTTACTAAAAAGAGAAATATTTTCAGTAGTAAGATAGATATTATTTACTAAATCAAAAATATGACCAGTGAGCCAAAAAATCATAAGTGGAGCAAAAAATCATTTTACGATCCAAGCAAGAAGGGCTGTATTTTCATCTGATTGAATTTTTAAAGTATCTTGTTTTATTATTTTTCTATATATGTATGAAAGAACGATTCTGGCTTTTGATTTTTCATCAATAAAAAGATAAAAAGGAATCAACACTATACAATACAATTTTAACATAAAGAGAAACACCTCTTTTATATTGAGTTGAAATTCAGGCAAAAAATAAAAATTATATGTTCCTGAAAGATATCCTACATAATGAGAATGTGTAGAATAAAAAAAATAAAGAATGAAAATAAATAAGAGTGTTGAGAAATAATTTTTAAAAAAATGAGCCATAATTTGAATGAAAAGAATTATATTTACGATTATCTATAAAAAACTTTCTTTTATTGTATTTTTTTTTATTATATAGCAAATATTTTTTAATAAAATGACTTATGTGACATATATATTTTATTATGTGAGTTTCTGGCGCGGGAAAATGAACTCTTATTTCTCACATCAAAGATTTACATATTGAAAATTTACATATACCACTTTCTTATAAAACGAGATTAATAAGAGAAAATGAAATAAATGGAGTAGATGCTTGGTTTATTTCGAGAGAAGATTTTTTTGCATGAGTTCAAGCATGAGAATTTTTAGAATATGCATTAGTTCATGATCTTGATTATTATGGAACAAAATATGAAGATGTTTTTCAAAATGGAATAGAACAATGAAAAATAGTTATAAAAGAATTAGATATTATTGGTTTGGAAGAATTGAGAAAAAATAAACCTGAATTGGATGAAAAATATACCACTATATTTTTAAACATTCCAGAAAATGTATTGAGACAGAGAATAGAACAAAGAGGTGTGTTTATGAGTAATGAAGAACTTGAAAAAAGACTCAATAGTGCAGTTATTGAAGAACAAAAAGCAAATTTAATATGTAATTATATTATTGATGCTACTCAAACTCCACAAGAAGTTTTACATCAAGTATTAGAGATAATAAAAAAATAGCAGAATATATTCTGCTATTTTTTTATTTATCTTCTTTTTCTATTTCATCAAGTTTCTTTTTTCATTCTATATAAGCATTGTACCGAACAGAGGTTTTTAATACTTCAAATACTCATCAGAGATATCATAAAATAACAATAAAAACCATAAAAATAATACTGAGAATACAAACAGTAATAAATAAATATACTTTTGTACTTATGTAAGTAATTGCACTTGCTATAACAATTGGAAAAAATAAAAATACGATAAAATTTAAAATTACCCTAATATTTACTAAAAATAAGAAAAAATAAATTCTTGCAGTTGTTGCAATATTAAGGATAGAAATTTTTGCTGACCCACTTAAAGATTCTAATGCTTTTTTATTATTTAATACGATTTCAAATCTGCAATATACAAATAAAATATTTATAATAGTTGAAATAATAAGTAAAAATATAAACACATAGTTTAAAAGCATAATATATTGTATTCCAAGAAACCTTAAACAAAATAAATAAATATTTACCATGCTTAAAAATTTGAATTGACTGAATATATTTCCATATTCAAATAAAGGAAGAAATCTATAAACTCAGTTTGAAATACTATCTGTAATGCTTACTTTTGTTTCTAATGTATCTTTTTTTGAAATATACCATATAAGAGAGCCTTCAAATATTGGAATAATAATAATGTAAAAAAGCAAAAAAATACCTCAAATTATTAAAATTTCAGTAAAATATCAAGAGTGAAAAATATTTAAAATAATGCTTAATGCTTTATCTTTTTGATTAAATAATTCAACATATGTATAAATTACTTGATATACTAAGATAACCATTAAAAACATGACTGAAATAAGCCCAGGAATAAAATAAAACTTCTTTATTTTGGTATCATGATTTACTAAATCCCAAGCTTTTATAATGATATCTTTATTCATTGAAAAAAACTTTTTTTAAAAAACTAACAAAGCCTCAAAGATTTTTCTCAGAAAAATCAATACTCTTTTCACTACTTACATATGATTGTAAAATACTATCAATCACTGCTAAATCACTTGCTACATTTGTAGGAAGAGAGAATTTTTTTATATTATTATCAATGAGTACGCTACTTTCTTTGGTATAAATAGGTTTTACAACTTGTTTTTCTAAAAATATTTCATTTGCTTTTTCTTCTAATTCTTTTGTTTTTTCTTTTGAAAGAACATTAGATTTTAGTTCTTCTAATAAAATATCAAGATTTAAGTTTTTTATATTTGAAAAATTATATCCTCATTTTGCTTGACTTGAATGGAAGTATGGATAAAGATGAAAAGGGAAATACCCTAAATCTAATCAAACTACAATCATATCATAATCTTTTTCTTCAGAAATAATTTTTTTATTTAAATCGGTAATAGAAATAGGAAGTGCTTCTATTCAAATAGAATAACTTTCTAAAAGATTTTTAATAATGTTTACTACACCTACTAATTCTTCTCTATTTTCAATATAATATATTCTAAAAACAAGTTTATTTAAATCTTTATCATAAAATGCATTATCTTGAAGGGCAAGAATTTTTTGTTTATTGGTTTCATCAATATTGATAGGTTCTTCCTTTTGAGATGCTTCTAATTTTTCATTGAACTCTTTTTCAAGTTTTTGAAGTTTTGCTTTATCAGAACTATAAGTTATCACAAACTCTTCTACTAACTCTTTTTTTCCATTTGTAACAAAATATACTTTATAAGTATTTACTCAAGCATTAAGATTATTAAAATCGGTTCTGAGTCTATAATAAAATACAGATTCTCCCTTTTTATAAGCAGTAAGTTTATATTCATTAATATAAATCTCATCTGGAGTTTTTGAGTTTATTTTCCCCTCAATTAAAATATTATTTTCATTTTCAAATGCATATTTTTTTGAAGAAGGAGAGGTAATATATGTTAAATTTGTATTTTCAATTTTTTCAGTTTGATTTTTTTGTTTATTTTCTTCAACCATTATATTTGCTAAATAGTCTTTTTTGTAATATCACATTTCTTTAATGATATTTTCAATATTTGAATTTTTAATTTCAGTTTTTTGATTTCAAATGTCAGTTAAAAATATACTATTTATTTCTTTGTATGATTTTCAAAGATTTTTAACAATATTATTTGCATCAATTTTACCAAGAATAAAATTTCTTAATTCAGTACTTTTTATTCTTTCTTCATTGATAAAAAGAGCATTATATTGGTTTAAAAAGTAAGAATTTTTCCCTAATCTTGGTAAACTATCACCAATAATTTTATTTTTATCAAAAAATATATTAATTAAATCTTTATGTTTTAAGAGATGATTTTGATCTTTAAATATTTTATAAATATATTTTGCAATCAGAACTTCCTTTTCTTTATAATAATCATTTTTAGTAAGAATAAGTTTTTGAATTCATAAACTATCATCATAACTTACTGTTTCTACCATATATGGTCAAGAATACAATCCATCAATAGGATTAAATTTTCCATATAGTTCTTTATTCCCGATATTATCAAGTACATTTTTTGCTACGATTGGTTGAAAAAGCGCAGTTAAAAAACTGATGTCTTTTACTTTATTAGAAAAAGTAATTACTCAGGCTCTATTTTCTATAGTAGTATCTTTAATAAGCGCTCAAAGCGTATTATTAATATCTGAATTTTTGAGAATATTGTAGGTTGCTATAACATCATCAGCAGTAATTTTTTCTCCATTTGACCAAAAAATATCATCTTTTAAAAAACATTCAATGTATCAAAGATTTTTTATATTACAATTTGCTAAATCAGAAGTAACTTCATTTTTTTGATAATCAAAAGTAAGCAGTGATCTATATAAGAGATAAATAATATTTTTATCATAATCACTACTCATAACAAGAGGATTGAGATGTGGAAAATCTCAAATAATTCATTCAGAAACACTTCATCCCGTTACTGGAAATTCTTTTGCTTCATCGTAGAGGTATACATATATAATATGTCATCAAATAACGAACGAAAAAAACACACTTATAAGAAATAAGTATCTTTTTAACCTATTTATGTTTTCTTTATTCATATTCTATTTATAGTTATAATTTTCCCTATCTTAAGACTATCTGATGAAGAAAAATACTAAAGAATTTATAGCAAATAGTGTTCAAAGTACTATAGTAGTAATATGTAATACTTTTTCTCATCATCTTTTTGTAACTGGTCACATACCACCTCCCATACTTGAAAGATTAAGTGAAACATTTTTATTTTGAATTAAAACAACTATGATAAGTAATACAGAAATAATAATTTGTGTAATAGTTAAAAGAGTAATCATTTTTTATTTTTTAGAAAATAATATCGAATATACAATATTCAGAATTGTAAAAATTGCAACAGCAATTGTGAAATTCACTCCACCGTTAATCTCAAAAGTCATTCCAGGAAGAGCTAAAATATCATTTATTGCTTTTGAAAGTAACCAAAGTAAAAAAGCATTTATTAAAAGAGTAACAATTGGATATATAAAGAAAAGAGGAAGTCACATCAATTTTAATATTGGCTTTACAAAGACATTAAGTAATCCAAGTACCACTCATCCAAGAAGGTAGGTCTTCCAAGCATCAAATCAAGCTGGTAAAACAACAACAGCATTTGGATAGCTTTCATTATTTAGAAGAAATGCAATTATAAAAAGTATAGAAGCATTTAATAATATTGAAAAAAGTATTTTCATAAATAAATATTTAAAAAATAAATTTTATAATTTATACTCAATTTTTTCTCAAATTCAAATATTTCCTGATATAACTTGAGAACTTTTTATATAATCAAGATCATCAACTTCAGGAGCATGCATCTCTGGTCTTACAGCAAGTTTATTTTCTCATACTTCATGAATAAATCAAACTTGAACATTTTTTACTCTTTTTTCATATTTTTCATCATAAATTTCTTCTAATATTTCTCTTAATTCTCAAACTCTTTCTTGAATAGTTCTATCATCTACTTTATTTGGTAATTTTGAAGAAGTTGCTAAAACTTCATCGTGATATCCAAACATTGACACGCTATCAAATTGATATTTTTTTGCAAAATTTTTTAATTTTGCAAAATCACTTTCATCTTCTCCAGGAAATCAAACAATAAAATTTGTATGAATAAAAGCATTTTTGAAGTTGTTTTTAATAAAATCAAGAACTGTATAAATGTGTTCTTCATTATAAAATCTTCCCATAAGTTTTAATATTTTTGGAGAAATATGTTGAAATGGAATATCAAAATAAGGAAGCATTTTTTTAAGTTTTGCGAGTCTTTCTAAATGAGAAAAAGTTAAAATATCTGGATAAAGATAATAAATTCTATATTTAAAATCTCATTCTAATTTGTCTATTTCTTCAAGTAAATCAACCAGTTTTGCTTCTTTATATAAATCAGTTCCATATCTTGTAAGGTCTTGAGAAATAATTTGAATTTCTTTAATTCAAGAATTAATCATGATTTTTACTTCACTGATAATATCTTCAATACTTCTTGATTTTTGTCTTCCTCTGATGTTTGGAATGATACAAAATGTACAATTATTATCACATCATTCAGAAATCTTTAGATATTCATATCCATAATCAGCATTTAAATATGCTCTTACATCATTTGATTGCCAAACAAAAGCTTTTGAGGAAATATTATCTCATCAAATATTTTTTAAGAAATTTCTTAATTTGTCTTGTTTTACTCATGCTAATTTACTTTTTAACGTTTGAAGTGAAGGTGATTTGAAAATAAGGTCAAGGTTTTTACTTTCATTGTGAGGAATAACTGCGTAAAGATTTTTTAATTTTGATAAAAAATCGTCATCTTTTACTTCAGTATAACATCACATTACAATAATTTTTTTTCATTTATCATCGTATTCTTTGATAAGATTTTCAGCTTCTTGTCTTGAGCTTGATAAAAATCAACAAGTATTTATAATAAGATATTCTACTTCTTCCTCATCAGGATCAGTAAAAAACTCTATATCAACTTCGTGAGATAAATTAAAAATATTTCCAATCATAAATTCTAAATCTACAAGATTTTTTGAACATCCAAGATTTATAGAAGAAAAATAAAATGTTTTCATAAAAAAAATAATAAGCTATAGTTAGCTTATTATATGAAAAAATTTTATTTTACAACTTCAATATTTGAATCAATTTATCAGTGAAACTTAATTCTCCTTTTTCATCTTCTCTGATATAATTTGGAAGAATTTCTTTTAATATAAGTGCAATTTCGTTATTGATGGTTAAATCTATATATTTTAATCATTTTTTTATTAAAGTAATTCTTAAAATAACTGCTTGTTCATCATTATATATAAGAGTATAAGAAGCAATTTTTGAATAATCATAAAATATATTGTTCAATTTTAATCAAAGATGAGTAAGATAAATATGAGTAACTTCATCAGAGTTATTTTCGATAAAAAAATATACTCAAGCTATTAATATAACTAAAAAACTCAGTGGATATTGACGAGATAAAAATCACCAAACCACCAATCCAATCACGATTGAAAGAGCTATCACATACCATAAACTTCCTCTATTTTTATCATTTGAAAATGACCAAGAGTATAAAATATCACTATTCATTTTTAAGAAAAATTATCAATTACTAATTTTAAGATTAACCAACTTACACTTGCTAAAACAAATCAACCAAGTGCAAGAAAAATTGTTTTTTTTCAGTCTGATTTATCTCAAGACAAACTTCAAAGAGCTACTTTATAGGCTCAAATAATAATAAAAATAATAGCAATTGTTGCAGCAAAACCCATTAAATAATCAGTTGCTCATTGAAGAATTTTAGGAATATCTTGGCTACTAATTTCTCATCTTCTTATTTTTTCTACACTACCAACTCATTCTAAAACTCAAGTATCTCCAGCATATAAATTTGCATGAAATGAGAGAAGTATTCAAAAAATGATATATTTTATTTTTTTCATATATGGAGAGCTAAAATATAAAAGTAAAAAATTTTACTATACTAAATTATAATTTTCAATATCAGTTTTTACATTATGAAAACTATCAAGAGTTGGATTATAATATTCACTTAAAAATTTTACTAATTGTGTTTTTTCTAATTCTGTTGCTCTAATTCAAATAGATTCTAAACTTGTTTTTATTGCATTTACTCTAGTAGCAAGAGATTTTTTATGTTTTGAGAGGGTTTTTATTTGTGATTTTACTTTTAATAAATCATCTTGTCCATTTATAGATGCCCAAAAATTTTTAAATTTTCCAAGTAAACTTAGATCTCTTACACTGGTATCTCATTCACTATCAACTGCAACTACAATATAAAATTCTTTTTTCATAATTTGAGCTACTTCGATAAGTTTTTTTAAATATTCTATATATTCGTATGTTTGATTTTGAAGAAGAGGATTTGTTTGTTTAATAGCAAGAGTATTTAATTTTCAAATATAAGTTTCGATATCAAGTTTTGTAGAACGGACTAAAATTTGAATTGGAAAATCAATAGAATTCAAAAATCTTTGAAAACTCATAATAATAGCATCTTGTTCTTCAATACTTTTGAGTAAAAAATTGATAGTTGAACATTGTAAAACGATTCTTGCTGAATTATCTTTCATAATAACAATATTATCCCTAATTTGAGAAAAAGGAAGATATCTTTGAGTTGAAGAATCAGGAATTTGTTTTTTATTTGCTTTTACTGGCATATATTTATGTTTAACAAGTAGAAATTAATATTATATTTTTAGTAAATTATCTTCCAGAGATTGAATTTTTTCAGCTTTTGTTTTCATATCTACTATATCTTCTTTTTTTGTATCTGATTGTACGATAATTCCAATATCAAGAGCAGAAAAACTATCTATTCAAGATTTCCAAGATCTTTCTTTAAAGTTTATATTAAATCTTAAAATAGCAAGAATAAAAGGAAGAAATGTCATTTCGTATTGTTTAAAAAGTGCGACAAAAAGAGTTACAGCAACAATAAAAATAGCAGGAATTGCAGCAATTTCAGCACCAGTACTTGGTTCAAGGGATTTAAAAAGTCAGTAGGCGATTCAAAAACCTCACATAATAATTCAGAGTTGTTTTAAACTGAGTCAGAGAAGTATTGGATCTTCATTTTCAATTTGTACAGGAATTTTATATTGCATATACGAGTATTAAAAATAATCTTTTTGTTATTTTATCATTTTTTTTATTTTTAATCAAATTTTTAGAAAAAATTAGCTTAAATGTTTTCAAAAAATTTCTAAAGCGATTTTATTTTCGATTTCTTGCATAATTTCATATTCATCATCCTCTTCATGATCATATCAAAGAATATGTAAAAGAGAATGAATAAGTAATTTATAAAATTCTCATTCTTCACCTAAAGCGTATTCTTTTGCCTGAGAGATAATTTTTTCTTCACAAAAAATAAGTTCTCAAGCAATGTCTTCATTTCAAAGATGAGAAAAATCTTCAAAATAATGAAAACTTAAAACATCAGTCGAACTATCTTTATTTCTGTAGGTTTTATTTAAATTTTGGATTTCAGATGAACTGACAAAAACAATATTAATTTGTCCTTTTTGAGGAAAAGAAACTTCTTTTTCAGTTGTTGAAAAAATTTGTTCTACTATTTTTGTATCAATAGGAAAATTATGTGGAGAAATGAAGTTAAATTGAAACATGTTTTAAGATAAAAATCTAAATTTGTTTTATTATATAAAAATGTATGAAAAAATAAAATTTTTATTGAATTTATTGAATAAATTATTATAATGAAATTCAAGTCTGTTTTAATGGTCTTTGATACGATATAATTTTTTTCCTTACAAAAGAAAAATTATTTGAAAGTTTCTGAGAAGGTAAAATCATGAGAATGTATTTTTTCAGAAGTTTTATCGGAGCTTTCTAAATCCTTATTAATAAAGGAATACAAAAAACATCTATCTAACCTTAACGCGGATTTTTTTGAGTTTAAATAAATAAATCTATTTTTTTATCACTCTTTATAATATTTATAATATCGTTAATATGTCATTATTATCAGAAGAACAAAGAGAAAAATTAAGTTCAGCTTGAATTAGAGCTCCGTATGTAAATGAAACTTGTATTGGATGTAGTGCTTGTGTAGCTATTTGTCCAGATGTATATGATTTAAATGATGATGGTTTGAGTGTAGTAAAAGAACTTTCAAGTTATGAAAATTTATCTGTTGATGATAGTATTCAAGCTTGTCCAGTAAATGCTATTTCTTGGAAATAA
>JAUCDK010000030.1:0-12172 GCA_034675265.1 Patescibacteria group bacterium | reverse complement strand
GGACATTTTATTTTTCAAGAGCATTTTGAAGAATTGGTGAGAAATATTAAGAAATTGTAAAAATTTTTACCCCTTAACTAACAACTTATGTTTAACAAAGTAAACCCGCGTCAATCTTTTCCAGAATTAGAAAAAGAAATAATAAACTACTGGAAAGAAAATAATATATTTGAAAAATCAGTTGAAACAAGAAACGAATGTGATGAGTTCAACTTCTTTGATGGTCCTCCATTTGCAACAGGAACTCCGCATTACGGACACATTTTAGCTGGAACTATAAAAGATGTAATTCCAAGATACCAAACTATGCTTTGAAAAAAAGTAGAAAGAAGATTTGGTTGGGATTGTCACGGGCTTCCAATTGAAAATATTGTAGAAAAAAAACTTGGAATTTCAGGAAAAGATGATATTGAAGGTAAAATTTGAGTACACGATTTTAATGAAGAATGTAGAGCAAATGTATTTTGATATGTAGATGAATGGAAAAAGTCAGTGGAAAGAATGTGAAGATGGGTTGATATGGAAAATGACTACAAAACTATGGATACCACTTTTATGGAATCAGTTTGGTGGGTATTTAAAACCATTTATGATAAAGGACTGATTTATGAAGGAAATAGAATTGTTCCGTATTGTCCTCGTTGTACTACTCCACTTTCAAATTTTGAAGTAAATCAATGATATAAAGATAAACAATCAAAAACAGTAACAGTAAAATTTAAAGTTGAAGGAAGTCAAAATAAATATATTCTTGCTTGGACTACAACTCCTTGGACGCTTTATTCAAATCTTTGACTTGCTGTTTGAACAGATATTATGTACTCTGAAATCCTAGATAAAGCAAGTGGAGATACGTATGTACTTGCATCAGAAAAAGTAAAAGATTATTACAAAAATCCTGAAGATTATACTCTTTTAAGAGAATATGCAGGAACTTGTATTGTTTGAATGAAATACGAACCACTTTTCTCAGATTTTGATATTCAACTCAGAGAAATGTGAGCAGATTTAGGAACAGGAATCAGACTTGGTAAAAATGCATATTCAGTAGTTGCTGGACATCATGTAACCACTGAAACTTGAGTTTGAATCGTTCATATTGCACCAGCTTACGGGGAAGACGATTTTATTATTGGAGAAAAAGAAGATCTATGATTTGTAGCTCATATAGATAATTCTGGAAAAAGTTATAATCTTTTAGATAAAAATGGAATTAATGTTTTTGAACTCAATGATATGGTTATTGCATCATTAAAAGAACAAAAACTTTCTGTAAATATTGGAACTATAGTTCACTCATATCCTCATTGTTGGAGATGTGATACTCCACTTATTTATAGAGGAATTTCAGCTTGGTATGTAGCTGTTGAAAAAATTAGAGATAAAATGGTCGCAAGTAATGAAAAAATTACTTGGGTTCCAGATGTAATCAAACACGGAAGATTTGGAAAATGGTTAGAATGAGCAAAAGATTGGAATATTTCAAGAAATAGATATTGGTGATCAGCGATTCCAGTTTGGCAATCAGAAGATAAAAAAGAAGAAATTTGTATCGGAAGTATAGAAGAACTTTATGAACTTAATAAAGATTTTGGGCAAATAGAGAAAAAAGAAGGGCAAGGTGAATTGTCTTGAAAAGACAAGAGAGAGCACCCTGGGGTGAAGTATTTTTATACAAAAACTGGAAAAGAAGTTGATATTCATAAACATTTTGTTGATGAAATACTTATCAAAAATCCAAAAACAGGAAATACTTTAAAAAGAATTCCAGAAGTGCTTGATTGTTGGTTTGAATCTGGTTCTATGCCATATGCTTCAAAACATTTCCCATTTGAAAATAAAGACAATTTTAAATTTCCAGCTGATTTTATTGCAGAATGACTTGATCAAACAAGAGGTTGGTTTTATACACTTATCATTTTATCAACAGCACTTTATGATAATACTTCATTTTTAAATTGTATTGTAAATGGAATTATCTTAGCTGAAGATGGAAAGAAAATGTCAAAAAGCTTAAAAAATTATACTGACCCAAATATCTTAATGGATAAATTTGGTGCGGATGCAATGAGATTTTATTTAATGAATTCTCCTGTAGTGGAAGCTCAAGATTTAAGATTTAGTGATGCTGGAGTAGAAGAAGTGGTGAAAAAAGTAATTTTACCTTTATGGAATACCTATTCATTTTTTACGACTTACGCAAATATCGATAATTTTGAACCAAAGACAAAAAATATCTATTATGTAAGACACGGAAGAACAGATAATAATGATAATGGAATCGTAAATGGATGAGATGATGATATAGATTTAAATGAATTTGGAGTTGAAGAAACAAAACAATTAGCAAAACAAATTTCAGTTTCTGGAATTAAATTTGATGTGATTGTAACTTCGCCAATGACTAGAACAAAACATACTACTGAAATTATAAAAAATTATTTATGATATGAAGTAGAAGTTGTTGAAGATGAAGCATTTAGAGAACAATCATACGGAGAATTTAGAGGTATGACTCATGCAGAAATAAAAGCAAAATATGGATGTAAAAATGATAGAGAATTAACAAAAGTATACAGAAATAATTCAGAAGAAAATATTGAAAAATTTGAACAAAGAGTTATTGAAGGGTATAAAAATGTTGAAGAAAAATTTGATGGGAAAAATGTATTAATTATAAGTCACGGAGGAGTATTTAGATGTATTAATAAATATCTCAATAATCTTGAAGATGAAGTAGCATATTATGGAGTTTCAGGAGTAAAAAATTCTAAATTATACAAACTTCCAAGTTATAAAAAATCAAATAATTTAGATAAATGGATTATTTCAGAACTCAATATTTTGACTTGAGAAATGACAAAAGCATTAGATAATTATCGTTTAAATGATGGTGCAAAATCAATTCCAGCATTTATGGATAATCTCACAAATTGGTATGTAAGAAGATCAAGAAAAAGATTCTGGGGAACTGGAATGACTCAAGATAAACACGAAGCGTACAATACTTTATATGAAGTTTTAGTGGAAGTAAGTAAACTTATTGCGCCATATATGCCTTTTGTTTCAGAATATATTTTTAAAAATTTAACAGACAAAGAGTCAGTTCATTTAGAACTATATCCTGTAAAAAATCCAGCATTTATTTTTAAAAATTTAAGTCAAAGCACTGCAGAAGTACAAAATATTATTACCCTTTGACTTGCAGCAAGAGCAAATGCAAAAATCAGAGTAAGACAGCCACTTGAATATGTAAAAGTAACACAAAAATTGGATGAATATTTTGAAGAAATTGTATGTGAAGAATTAAATGTAAAAGAAGTAAAAATATTTTCACCAGAAGAAATTCCTTCTCAAATTTGTAAACCAAATGCAAGACTGATTGGTCCAAAATTTGGATGAGATGTAAAATTTATTATCTCAGAAGCAAAAGCAGGAAATTTTACACTTTTAGAAAATGGATGAGTAAAAGTTTGAGTATTTGAACTGAGTCCAGGAGAATTTGAAATAGAATTTGTTTCAAATAGTGAAGCAAAAAATTCAAATGAAATACTTGAAAGTGGAAATGGGAAAGTAGTTGCATTAAGTACAAATATTTCAGAAGCATTAAAACTCGAAGGGTATGCAAGAGATATCGTAAGACATATTCAAGAATCAAGAAAAGAGGCTGATTTTAATGTAGACGATAGAATTGAAATTTCTATTGAATGAGCTGAAGATATTTTAAATACTTTTGGAAAATATATTGAAACAGAAACATTATCTCAACTCCTACAAGATGTAAAAAATCCTGATTTACAAAAAGAAGTTGAAATTGAAGATTTAAAAATAATCTTAAAACTAAAAAAATAATTCCCTTAGGGAATTATTTTTTTATAGTTTCATAGTTCTTGTTTCTCCAAGTTGAGGAACTACTACTTTTACTTTGTGTCATACTTTTTTCATGGCATCTTCAATTCTTTTTGCAAATCAAATTCTTTTTTCATCTCCATGAGTGAGCGCGATTAATGCTCATTTTTTAAATTTTAAAGTAGATAAATAAGTAATAATTTCTTTTTCATCAATATGTCCTGAAAATCCAGTAATATCATCAAATTCACATTCTACTGCATATGCTTCTCCATCAATACTAATAAATTCATCTCATGCTTTTATTTTTCCACCTCTCGTTGAAATAGGACAGTATCCTACAAAAATAATTTTTGAGTCAGCATTTTGTAAATTTTCTTTTAAATGTGGAAGAATAGATCATCCATCAGCCATTCCAGAAGCAGAAAGAATAATTTCTTTTTTATTTCTTCTTGTTTCAGAATAAATTTCCTCAAGAGTTACTCTATTTTCTTTATTATTTTCTCCCAGTTGAGATTGTTTTACATATATAATAACTTCTTTTCCGAATAATTCTATTTGAGTTTTTGGATTTAGTAAATCATATTTTTCTCAACAATTATTTATGTATATTTCTGTAATCGCTTCACTTGTTGGACTATCAACGATAATATCATAATCACATACTTTTGTTTGAAGATATTGAATTTGTAAATCAAGACGAGCTATTTGATCTTCATATTTTGATCTTAAAGAAGGACTTGAAGTTTTTGTAATATCTGTAATAATACCTTGTTTTTCTTTTGATAAATTTTTAATTTGTTGAATATATTGTTGTCATTCTAATCTTTTTTCAAGAAGTACCATTAATATTTCTTGTGTTCTTTGCATTGAAAAAGCTGGGATTAAGATTTTTCCTTTTGCAGCAGAAATAGATTCAAATAGTTTTTTGGTACTGATTGCTTTATCAATATGTTCTCTTCAAGCATAAGTTGATTCTACTTGATAATAATCAAGTGCATAAGGAATTTCTTCTGGACTTCCACTTAAATTTGGATCATTTACTCTTCATAAATCTCCAGAAAGAGCATAATTTGTATGTTTTAATTTTCTTCCTGATGATTTTCATTTATTTAAAATTTTATCAACTTCACTTACAACAGCTGTAATAACTACTTGTACGCTTCATTCAAGATGACCTGCATCAACAAATCTGAGTTTTAAACTTTCTAAAATATCACTATTTTTATCAATATGTACTCATTTTAAAAGTGAAATGGCTTTTTGAACATCAGCATAATCGTATTCAATATTATGAAGTTGTTGTAATACTTTTGGTAAATCATCAATAGATTTTATATTATGTGATTTTAAGAAAGCAAGAGTATTTTCATATTCAGATTGTACTACTTCTCATCATTGACTGAGTTTTTCTTGAAGAAGCCTTGCAAATTCAATTTTTTTAATTTGTGATCTTGCTTGTCCAATTTGAGTTCTTCTGTCATGAAGCTCTGTAATAAGTTCTCAAACATTTTCATATCATTCTAGTGCAAATAAGTATTGAAAATTCTTGTCATAATTTTGTAATAACTCAAATTTTTCTCTTAATCAAGCTCTCTTTTTTCTTCTTACGGATAAAGTTTTGAAATAATCTCATTTTGCAAGAATTAATTTCTTTTTAATTTCTTCTTTTGCACTTTCTTGAATAACAAAAATTTCAGAAGCATTATCATAATGATATGGAATATCAAAAATTCTTTCATTTTCTGCACTATCAATATAGGTGAATCCAATTTGATTTACATCAAAATCATCACCTACTTCAGTTGTATTTTGTAAAAATGCATCAATATCTTTTTGCGTATACGAAGTAAAGGTTTCAAAAATATAAAAATTTTCTATATTTTCTAAAGATGAAATATTGTGATTTTCTAATAATTTTTTTGCAGTATTGTATTCTGATTCAGATATATTATGAGAAGCTTTTCCTTCGTATATTTTAATAAAATTTAAATAATCATTATAAGTTGCTAATCTTCTTTTATAATCTGCTTTTTTCGCTTGAAATGTTCAAATATAATCACTTAATTTTTCCTTAATTCTTTCTCTTATTTTTGGTTCAAAATAATAAATGATATTATTATTTTTTGAAAATAAAACATCAAAAATTCTACTATCATCCAGTCTTTTTATATGAATGATTGTACTTTGTTTTGGAATATTTTCATATGTAATATCAAGTAAATCATCAAGTTCTTCAACTTGGTAAATGTCTTGAAAACCTTCAAACTTAAATTTATTTACAAATTTTGTTGCAACTCTGTAAGTATCAGCATTATTTTGAATATAGAGTTTAGAATCACCTTCATACATTTGAACTAAATCATATGCATTTTGAAGTGTTTCTTTTATTTCTTGATTTTTTCTATGATTTTCAAGATTTTTTTCAATTTCACTTAGAAGTTGAACTCTTAATGCTCAAACAATACTTTTTTTGATAAAAACTTTTTTCCCACTTTTAAAAATATTCAAAATTTCTTGAATTGAAAAAGTATCAACATTTTCTATAAATGCTACATAATCATGAATAGTAACTTCTGATTGAGTAGTTGTAAAAGCATTTTTTAATCATTTTCTAATATCAACATGTTCATAATCTTCTTCTGGAAGTTCAGGAAGATGTCTTTCTATATCTTGTAAAGAATGGATTCCAAGCTCATCTAATTCACTTGAAAGAGAAATATAATCGTTATATTTTGTTGGAAGTTTAAAATCAAAACTTGCATAAATATCTAATAATTTTCATACATTAAATTCTTCTCAATTGAGAGTAATGGTTTCAAGTGATTTTATTTCTTCACGAATTTTTTTATCATCAACTTTTACTAATGTACCGTATTTTTTTTCAAAATCTTCTAAATTTTGTGATTTTTCTTTTGCAAATTCTACAAAATTGAGAGCAAGTTGGATTTGTTCAGTAAGTTTATTATTTGCTTCTTCCATTTGTTTATTTTCTGATTGGAGTTTTTGTGTATTTTCTCACATTTTTATGAGTTTTGATACTACAGTTCCTTTCAGTGCAGTTAAAACAGGGATTGCTTTTTGATATCAATTTTTTACCATTGCTGGTAATTTATCAATAAGCGGATCTTTTCCAGAACTAATAGGATGATGATTTTGAAGTTCAAGATTTTCTCATTTTTCAAAAGTTTCTATTTTTGCAAGAGTTTTTTCAACATCCTCTTCATCAAAAAGTAAAAATGGAACCTCTTGTAATACTGATGAAATATCTTTTTCTGATTCAACTCAATATTCTTTTAAAATAGATAAAGATTCTTGATATGCTTCAAGATGAGATTTGTTTTCAACTACTTTTGCAAGATATTTTTCACTTGCTTTTACTTTATTAGTAGATTTTTTAGATTGAGTTATTTCTTCATAATGATGAATAATTTGAAGTGCTTCATGAAGTCTTTTTGAAAGTTTTGCATTTAATTCTTTCATTTTTTCAATTTCATTTTTTGTCAAATTTACATAATCCAACCACATTACTTGGGATTGAAGTTTTGTTAATTCAGTCATAATTATTCTTCCAGAATATCATTTTTTCATTAAATATGGCACAAGTCCAGCATGATCAGCATGAGCATGAGTAATAACTAAAAAATCTGAATTTAATACTCAGTCATTTATTATTTTATTTAAATCATTTGCTTTTTTTACTCATTGAATAGCTCAAGCATCTACTACAATAGTAGGAGTTTTTGTTTTTCAGAAATCAACTGAAAAAATAGTTTGAGATCACGTTAAATTCCTTCATTTTTCTTTACTATCAATTCACCCAGCATAATTAATATTCACTTTTGACATAACTCGTAAAATTAAAAAGTAAGATTTATCTATACTCTATTTTTATTTTTTGTCAAATCTTTTGTTAAAAAAATAAAAATCATAAAAAATAACTTAAAAAAGCAAAAAAACCTTGTTTTTTTGCTTTTTTTCCATAATATAAAAAAAATTTTATCAACTAACAATAAAATATGCCAGCAAAAGATTATGAAAAGGTTATTTGACTTGAAATACATGTAAGAATTAAATCAAATACAAAAATGTTTTGTAACTGTAAAAATGCCGTTGCACTTGCTTCAGAACCAAATATAAATGTTTGTCCAATTTGTATGTGATTTCCAGGAATGCTTCCAACTGTAAATACTGAAGTGGTAAGACTTTGACTTATTTGATGAATGATGATGTGATGCGAAGTTCAAAAAACATCAAGATTTGATAGAAAAACATATTTCTATCCGGATAATCCAATTAGTTATCAAATTACTCAAATGTATGAACCAATTGTTTGAGAATGAAAAGTGAAAACTCTTGTAAATGGAGAAGTAAGAGAGTTTTCTATTCATCATATGCATTTAGAAAATGATGCAGGAAAATTAGTTCATGCGTGAGGAAAAACACTTTGTGATTATAACAGAGCGGGAAGTCCACTTATGGAAATTGTTACCAATCCAGTTTTTAAAGATAAAGAGGAAGTAATGGAATTTTTAAGAGAACTTCAAAAAATGATGAGAGCTGCTGGAGTAAGTGATGCTGACATGGAAAAATGACAACTTAGATGTGATGTAAATCTTTCTATTATGCCAGTTGGTTCAACAGTATTTGGAACGAGAGTAGAATTAAAAAATATTAACTCATTTTCGTCTATTGGGAGAGCTATTGATAATGAATTTTCAAGACAAGTAAAAATTCTTGATGCAGGAGAAAAAGTAGATCAAGAAACCAGAGGTTGGGATGATGACAAATGAGTAAGTCATACTCAAAGAAGTAAAGAAGATGCTATGGATTATAGATATTTTCCAGAACCAGATTTACTTCCAATTGTTTTAGAAGATGATTTTATTGCTGAATGTAGAGCTTCACTTCCAGAATTACCAATTGAAAAAAGATTAAAATATTTAAATGAATATAAACTTGCTGAAGATGATGCAAGAATTTTATCAGCAGATCATACTTTAGGAAATTATTTTGATGAAGTAGTTGCTTTGAGTGGAGACGCAAAAAAATCATGTGCCTATGTAACTACTGTTATTTTAGCACTTATGAAAGAAGCTCTTATTGATGATATAGAAAATATAAAAATATCAGCAAAAGAATTATCTGAAACTATTAAAATGGTAAATGCTGATGAATTATCTTCAACGAATGCAAAGATTGTAGTAGAAGAATTATTTGCAAATGGGGGAAAAGCAAGAGAAATTGCTGAAAATAAAAACTTAATTCAAAAAAATGATCTTTGAGCTTTAGAAATGATAGTTGATACTATTATTTGAGAAAATCCTACACAAGTGGAAGATTATAAAGCAGGAAATGAAAGAATTTTTGGATTTTTAGTATGACAATGTATGAAGGCTTCACAAGGAGCTGGAAATCCAAAAATATTTAATGAAATTTTAAAGAAAAAATTAGGATAATTACCCAGTTGATATTTTTAGTTACTTTTTTGTAAAATATTAATTTTTATGTTAGTATGTAATTACTTAATATAATGATATATATTTTATGCAAGTTAAAAATATTTCCTCTCCTCAAGAGATTCATTCTAAATATTCTGAAATTAGTAAGTTATCTCAATATACTTCTCAGCAAATAGACGATATTATTTTATTAAATCCGAGATATTTATTATATTTATTAGCAAATATTCAGGATAAAAAATATAAGACATCTGTTGCTATTTCATTTTCTGATGGAACATTTGGTGCACAATTTAGTGGTTTTAAAACTCTCAATATTGACAATAAAGGAAATGTTGTACTTACTCGAGTTGCGCATCATTATGAACATCTCATAAAAGATAAACAATTATCAAATTGATATCAAGATCTTTTAGCTACTTCTGTATACCATGGAGGTTGAAATTGAGTTCCAACTTCTGCCTTTACCTGATGGGAAGATTGATATTGAATTGATAGAAATATAATTGGGATTTTTAAAATTCCTGTGTGAGATCTTGTAAAAATTTTTCAGGATTGAAATGCAATTTTATGAAATATATGAGAAGGAGAAATTGTTTTATCACCAAAAGTTGCTCAAAAATATTTATCAGAATATATAAATAAATGACAAAATATTTGATATCCGGGACTTCCTGATGATATAGTTTTAGATTTATAGGTTTAATTTTGAATGTATGAGTGATATATTACTTTCTCCTTTAGCGAAAATAGAATCAAAAAATAAATTAGATTTATGAGTCGCTCAAGAGGTAAATGATATTTTAGATTTGAATGCATCTGAAAACATAAACTTTCAGGTTTTTCAGACAATTTTTACATCAATTTTAAAATGAAAAAAATATATTATTTCAACAGACTGATTAAATGGCTGTACCGCTTCTTTTATTCTCCTAAAAAATTCAGCATGAGCAATAATAGCAGTTATTTCTACGCATTTCCCTCCTATAGAAGGTATGATTGAAGCATCATTGAACCAAATACAAAAACATATTAAAAATAATTCATATAATTTACAAGAAGTATCAAAAATAGAGATATTTTTAGCTAATGATACTAGTCGACCAAATAATCATTTTTTACTCCTTTCTGATTTCATTGAGCAAACACAAAAAATAGTTCCAAAAACTATAATATCTTATTATAATAGAAGAGATAAAACAAGGTCAGATGCGGAAAAAATATGAACAATGAATCTAGAAATCTCTTCAAATGGGAGTTATAGAGTCTCTCATGAATGAAATATTTTAATATAATATACATGAATAAAAAATACGACATTATTATTATTTGAGCTGGAGCAGCAGGACTTTTTACTGCTATACAAGCCCCAGAATACTATTCAAAACTTATTTTAGAAAAAAATAAAAATCCTGGAGTAAAAGTGTTGCTTTCATGATGAGAAAGGGCAAATGTTTCAAATATTGATATAGAACCAGAAAGAGATTATTTTGGACAAAACAAAAAGGCACTTCTTTCTATGTTTAAAAAATTTAATAATTATGATATTATTTCTTTTTTTGCTGAAAATAATATAAAAATTGTAGAAGAGGATAGAGGAAGACTTATATTAGAAAGTTGAGATAGTAGGGAATTGCTCAATTTACTTTTAAAAAAAGCAACAGAAAATAATACAAAAATTCAATGTGATAGTTGAGTAATTGATATTATGAAAGTGTGAGATACTTTTGAAGTTTTAACTTCAAATAATGAAAGATTTTTTGCTTGAAAAGTGGTTGTTACATCATGATGAAAAAGTTTTTCTCAAGTTGGAACTACTTGAGATGGTTATGCTTGGGCAGAAAATTTTTGACATTCTGTTGTTCATCCACATAGATGACTTTGCTGATTAGTAAGTAAAAAAGATTTAAGCGAAATTTCAGGAGTATCAACAGATTTAAAATTAGAAGTGATATCAAAAATTTCATGAAAAACATTTTATACAGAATATTGACCACTTTTATTTACGCATTTTTGAGTTTCAGGGCCCATTATTTTTAATGCTGCTGTAGCGGTATGAGAATATATAAATTCTTTTTGATTAGATACTTTTATTGAGTCACTTGATTTTTCAAAAATACCAGAAAATGAAAAAAAAGATTATATTGATAGAAGTTTTATTAAAGAAAATATTTCTTTAAAATTATCTTTTGAAAATATTGATAATATTCCAAAAAGAGTGGTAAAATTTTTTGAAATAACAGAAGAAAATAATGAAATTTTCTTAGAGTTACAAGATTATAGGACTTGGAAAGAGGCAAAAGTGACTGGTGGAGGGATAAAAATAGATGAATTAACGAATCATTTAGAGTCAAAATTTGTTCCTTGATTGTATTTTGCATGAGAAATTTTAGATATTACAGGAAAAACAGGAGGATTTAATTTACAATTTTCTTGGACAAGTTGATATGTGGTTGGAAAAAAATTATAAAAATTTGATTTTCAGTAAAAAATTTATACACTTGCGTAGCATTTTGAAAATGAAAAATATTATTTATTTCTCATTTTTTTCCTGGATTCATAGCTCAGTTGGTAGAGCAGCGCCCTCTTAAGGCGAAGGTCGTGGGATCGTGACCCACTGAGTCCACCATTAATGAATAACTGATGAAACTTTTCTTTCAAAAGTCTAATAAAAGCAAAATCACCTCAATCAGTTGGTTTATAATCTTCTGATCTAAGAGTTTCAGAAAACTCTACTTGGTAATTACTAAGTAGAGTTTTTTCTTTGTTATACTCTCTTAATACATATCATTCTCTATTTTCATCTAAGTATTTATCAAAATCAAACTCTCATGGATATACATTTAAAATAATTCTAATAG
>JAUCDK010000029.1:0-12274 GCA_034675265.1 Patescibacteria group bacterium | reverse complement strand
TTATTGCAGTACTTATATTTCCTGCACTATCTCTAAATCTTACATATACTGTTTTTACTCAATCTCACGTAGTTACAGTATGGACTAGACTTTTAGAACCACTACAATTTTGCCAATTTGTTGGAGTAGCGGTATTCCCAAAAGCTACCTGAATATCACTTCCATCAATTTGATCAATAGCACAAGTAATATTAAGAGTAACATCTGTTACATCTATATTAGTAGCTCATTCATTTATATTAAAACTTCATCAAGCTGGTGGTGTAAGATCATTACATCTTCATGCATTCATGCTATAGCCATTTATACAACTATATTCACAACTATTTTCTGTAGGCGTTACTGAATACATTGCAGCTGGTGCTTGAGTTCAAAACGGTATAGTAACTGAATAATCATCAGTTCCATTAAAATATTTTGAATTAATAGGTTTTCCACTACATGCTTTTACTTCTTCATCTGGATTTGCTCTACTTGCGCTACATTCAGCACTTTCTCCTCAATCTGGAGAAACACATATCCATGAAACATTATTTCATTGAGTAGGAAAAATTGGTTCACTTCCTTCTAAAACTCCTACCTCACAAAAATTATTTACTCATCCTGTAAAAGTTGTCATATTATGTGCATATGCAGTTGCTGCTTCTCAACATATTCATGGAGTTTTTGGAATAACTTTTCCAGAAGTCGTATTTTTGTTTCCTAATATAACTCTCTCAAAATCTTGTGTATTATTTACTCAAAAACTTTTGATGATATCTTGTGCAGAATCGACATTTAAACTATTTTTTAGGTCTTGAGGAAGCTCATAATTTTCATCTTGATTTAATTCTTTGACGATTTGTTCTAACTCAGTTTTTGAAATACTTATAAGAGTTGCATTTGTATTTTGAGTTTTTTCTTGTATTACTTGAATTGGATTTTCAGTTCCTAATTCATCTGATGATATATATCATTTACTTGGATGATATGGAAGATTTTTCCCATTATTTATTATATATTTTGGCTCACTTCCTAGTAAGTTTACTGAAATATCTCAACTCCACAACAAACTTGGAATATTTGTAATATAAATCAATCCTCAACTATTAAAAGTAATGTATCATTTATAACTTCCCAAAACTTTTGCTTGATATCAATTATCAGCATAAGTATTTTTAATCAAAGGAAAATATGATACTCACGTTTCCAAGACAGTTCCTATTTGGTACTCTCTATTATCATTTGTCGTCGCATATACATAATTTGTCAGTGATAATGGATCTTTTGGAGTTGTATTAAGTCTTACCACTCTTGAAGTATTATCTCAGATAACTCATTTTTTTACTAATATTTGCTCCCCATCAATGGTATTAATACTCCCAGTTGAAATAGTTCATTCTGGTTCTGGATACACTCAAGTTTGAATGCTATATAAATCTAATCCTGTCTCTATAGTTTTTAAACTTGTTGCCCTATTTCAGTCTCTTGCATTTTTGTTATATCCTTGAAAACTCATAAAAGCTATTGTTGCTAAAATAGCTAAAATAGTAATAACAATAATCAGCTCTACTAAAGTAAAAGCCTTATTTGTTCATAACTTTTTATTTCTTTTATAATGATTTGTATTTGTGTCATCCATTTTTTACCTAAAATTAAATAATAAAGTATATAGATATTACCATATTTTAAAATTTTGTCAAAAAAAATAAACCATGCCTTATTTTTACTAAAGCTTGGTTTATTTTTATTTCATTTTTCCTTTTAATTCTCCCAATATATTTAATGCTTGAATTGGTGTTAAATTATTCACATCAATTTCTTTTAATTCTTTTTCTATCTGACTTTCTTTCTCTTTGTACACAATTTTTTCTTTTATTTCAGTTCAAAAATTTCACAAACTCATTTGAGAAAATGTATGTGTATTTTCAAAGTTTGCTAAAAAATTATTTGCTTCATCAATAACAGAAGTTGGAAGTCATGCTAATTTTGCCACTTCAATTCCATAACTTTTTTTAATACTTCCTGGAACAATTTTTCTTAAAAATACAATATTATCTTCATTTTCTGCAATAGATACTGAAAAATTTGAAACTCAAGAGAGTTTTTTTGATTCATCAACAAGTTCATGATAATGCGTTGCAAAAAGAGTTTTTGCTTGTATTTTATCATGATTTTCTTTTAAAATAGACCATGCTAAACTCATACCATCATAAGTTGAAGTTCATCTTCCGACTTCGTCAATAATTACAAAACTTTTTTTGGTAGAATTATTTAAAATATTTGCTACTTCTTGCATTTCAACCATAAAAGTTGATGATCAAACAAATAAATTATCACTTGCTCAAACTCTTGAAAATATTTTATCAGTAAGTGGAATTTTTGCTTTCTCTGCTGGGACAAAACTTCATAAATGTGCGAGAAGAATAATAAGTGCATTTTGTCTTAAATATGTTGATTTTCATCACATATTTGGTCATGTAATAATATTTACAAATTTTTTTTCAGAAAATGACAAATCATTTGAAATAAATTTTTTCTCTATTTTTTCAACAACAGGATGTCTTCATCAAATAATTTCCAAATCATATCCAGTATGAATTTCTGGCTTTGTATAATCATTTTGATATGCAATATATGAAAGATTTGAAATATAATCAAGCTCTGCAATTTGAGTGGAAGATTTTTTAATTGAGTGAAAATTTTCCAAAATTTTTCCAGAAATTTGTTTAAAAATGACATATTCTCTTTCGTATAATTGACTTTCTGCATTCATAATTTTTCCTTCAAATTCTTTGAGTTCAGGAGTCGTAAAACGAAGCGCATTTACCAAAGTTGTTTTATGAATAAAATGTTCTGGAATTTTTGATTTTTGAGAAAGTGGAACTTCTATAAAATATCCTGAAGCTGAAGTATATTTAATTTTGAGAGTTGTAATTCATGTTTGCGAAACGAGATTTGAAGTATAATCATTCAGCCATTCATTGGAATTATTCACCAATTTTCTTAGCTCATCAACCTCATTATCAAATCCATCTTCAATAATTCATCCTCACATAATAAGATTGTTTGCATCTGTTTTAATTGATAAATCTATGAGAGAAATAATTTCTTGTAAGCTTTGCATATTTTTCAGTTGAAAATTAAAAATTTATCATATAATCAAAATATAATTACTTTTTAGTTATTTTCAAATAAAAGATGATAAAAGTTTTGCAAAGTGATACTATTATTGACGTAGTAAATAAAATAAACAGTTGTGAAGATAAAGAACTTTTGATAGAATTCCCTTTTGGACATAGTATTTTAAATAATTACATGTCTTTAAAAATCCTTAAAAATAAAGCTTGAGAAAAAAGAATTACCATTTTAACTCATGATATATCTTCAAAAAAAATCGGAAGTCAACTTGGTATTAATTATTCTTTAGTAAAAGATAGTGAATTTCATAGTGAAAAAAATTTAAAACAAGAACTTTTAAAACACAATTTTACTTTTTTTGAATATTTTATATTCGCCATTAAAAAATACATTACTAGATTTATCCAATTTCTTGGGAAAAAAACCTGAATTAACACTTTAAAATATTATAATCCTTATAATAGAGTAAAAAAATCTTGAATATTTTTTCTTTTTATAGGACTTGCAACTTCTATTGGAATGCTTATTTTTATTTTCTATTTTGCTGTTTCAAAAACGTATATAGAAATTATTCCAGAAATCAGTATAAAAACCAAAGCCACCAATATTATTTATGAAGAAACTTCAGGAGAAATTAGTATGATTTCTAATGAACTCAAAATTCCAATTAAAAAAATGTCTCAAACTGTTACGCTTGATTATACTCATAAAACTACTGGAATAGATTATGAAAATACAGGAAGATCATCAGGAGAAGTAATTTTTATTAACGAACTCAAAGAAGAACAAGTATTTAGACCAGCAACAAGACTTTTAAATAAAGATGGACTTATATTTGAAACCCAAGATTGGGTAAGAATTCCAGGAAGAACATTAAATGGAAGCTGAGAAACGGTTCTTTGAACAACAACAGCAAAAGTTATTGCTCGTATTTATGACAATGACGGAAACTTTATTGGAAGTAAATGAAATCTAAAAGAAGAAAATCTATTTACATTTCCATGACTCAGATTTAGCCAAGATAAAATTTATGCAAAATCAGTAGGAGAATTTACTTGAGGACAAGATAATATTGCATATATTGTAAGCGATGCTGACGAAAAAAATGCAAAAAAAGTTATTGAAGAAATGCTAGAAAAACAAGCAATGTCTACACTGAAATCAAAAATAGAAGAAGAAAATAAAATGTTTTGAGTAAAATATGAAATTCTTCCTATAAAAGACATATTAAAATACAAAAATTTAGTTATTACAACTACTCCAAAAGAAATAAAACCTGGAGAAAAAATTGAAACTTTTACTCTCCAAGGAAGTGTTACTATAGAAACCTATATTTATAATAAAACTTCAGTTCTCAATTTACTCAGAAATGTCATAAATGATAGTTTACTCTCGGGAACAGACAAATTGATTATGATTGATGATAATTCTCTGAGAATGACAGTAATTCTTGATAAGATTAATAATCCCCTTACCATAAAAGCAACTACTGAAGTAGATATTTGACTCAGTTATGATTTTGATAATAATTCAAATAATTATAACCAAAGACTCAAAACTCTCATCTTATGACTAAATAATGATGAAGCAAAAAATATTTTACTCAACGAAGGAAAAATTAGTAATGTAAATATTAAAAATACTCCTTTCTTTATTAAAAAAGTTTCATCAAATCTTGATAATGTAATTATGAAAATTACAAGTAATTAATTTAAATAAGAATAATTCTCATTTAAATTTGACATTTTAAAAAATAGTTTACAATAAAAATATAATTTATTGTAAACTATTTTTTATGAAAACTCATTTTTATACTCAAGACATTATTAATATTTGTGATAATAAACATCTTACGGTTGATGAGATTTTTGAATATATTTCTGCAAAACATCCAAATGCAGGAAAATCTTCTATCTATAGAAACGTTGAAGAATTAGCTTCTGAATGAATGCTAAAAAAAGTAATTTGAGCAAGTAAAAAAACATATTTTGAAAAAGCAAAAGCTCCTCATATTCATCTCATTGATGAAATGACCGGAGATATTGTTGATATCGATATGGAAACTATTCCTAACTTTGTCCTTCCAAAATGATTTGAGGCGAATAATTATGATATAAAAATCTTTGGAACATTTACAAAATAAAAAGATACTTCATTTCTGAAGTATCTTTTTATTTATTTGAAAGAAAAATTTGTACTATTTTCCCAAATTCTGGTAATTTTTCATTTTGTAAAATGACATTTTGAATTCATAAAAGCGTATAATATCATTCTGCATGTTTTTTTTCTTGTTTTAAAATTTCTTCTGCCTCTTTTGCAGTTTTTCATTTTCACACTAAATTTCAAAAATATCTATTTCTTGAATTTCAAAAACAAGTTGCTATTAAATCTCATCACAAAGAAAAATCAGAAAATTCTATATTTTGTTCTCATCATAAATCTTGAAGTAATACAGGGATTTCTTTATAAAGTTCACAAAAATAATATCAAATTGATGACATTCAAAGTCCTGATGCTTCTAAATATCACATATATAATGCAAAAATATTTTTTAAACTTCCAAATAATTCAATATTTTTTGTGTTTGTTGAAAGAGAAATTTTTAAGTTTTTATTTTCAAAATAATATTGAAGCTGTTTTGCAATTTCTATATTTTCACATCAAATTTGAGCTCAAAGTATTTTTTCTTCTACTAATTCTCAAGCAATCATTCCACCTGATAGAATGGCATAATTGTATGAAAAACTTCACAATTCTTTTTGTAAAATATCACTTGGAGTTTGAAGTGTTTCATTATTAATTCATTTTGATAGATTTAAAAAAGTAACTCCAAATTTTAAATTATTTTGAATATTTTTGATAAAATTTCCTACAAATTGAGCTGGAATAGCAATAATAATCACATCAAAATCTGAAATATTATCTAAATTATCAAGAAAAGTAACATTTTCTTTTAATTTTATTCCAGAGAAAAAATATGGATTTTCTCTTGTATTTTTTAGATTTTGAAGCACTAATTCATCTCTTTCATAAGCAAAAAATTCTGTATTTTGATGATTTTTTGAAAGATGATTAAGTATTGCAAAACCAAATGCTCATACTCAAATAACAATTATTTTCATAACGATTGATTTTTATAATGAATTAATTTATAACTTTGTTCTCATTTTGAAATTGAAATAACATCAAATTGTATTTTTTCAAAATCTATTTTATGAGTTACACAATAATATTCTATTGTTTTTTGTAGTTTAAAAAGCTTATTTTTTGAAAGAGATTCTTCTCATGTTCAAAATTTTTCACTACTTCTATATTTTACTTCTACAAAGATAGTTATTTCTCAAAGTTGAGCTATAATATCGATTTCTCACAAAGTAGAAAATTTAAAATTTGTTTCTAAAATTTTATACTCTTTTTTCTTTAAATATTCTATTGTTAAAAGTTCTGCTTTATCTCAAATTTTTTTCATATTTTTTACACATCAAGTATCATTTGATTTTTTTGTTCTTCCCTTCAAATTTCAAACAAAATTTTATCAGTAATAGTTTCTATTGGTAATATTTCACCATTTTCAACACAATCAATTTTTACCCAATCATCATACATATCGACTACTTTCATTGCTTTTTTCCAAGCATTTTGAAGATGATTTATATCTTCTTCATGAAGATCCATTTTTTTTCCATCTTTTAAATATTGTCTTTCTTCTTTTTGTAAAACAAGTTTTTGACTTACTTCTGGAGTTACATTTAAGAAAATAACTTTATCTGGTTTTGGGATTCAAAAAATATTATATTCTAAATCATAGAGCCAATCTAAAAATTCTTTTGATTCTTCGTCATTTTCAATTTTTCCAGTTTGATGAATCATACTTGCTGAAACATAACGATTAGAAATAATATAATCATATTCTTCAAAATCAACATATTTTTTATCCATCATAGAATCATATCTATCAATTGCATAAAAAATAGATGCAAGTTTTGGAGAAAGAGTTTTCCCATATTCTCCATTTAAATATTTTTGAACCATAAAAGATGATTGGTGACCATATCTTGGATAATCAAGAATTTTCACTTTTTTTCCAAGTCATTCAAAATGTTTTCTTAAAATTTCAACTTGAGTTCATTTTCCACTTCCATCAATTCCATCAATAACTATAAACATAATTTTTTTGTTAGAAAGTATTTCTTGTAAAGTATAGCTATTTTTTGCAAAATAAAAGTTTTTATGTTACAATAAAGCAAATTTAATTATTTAAATAAAGTCATATGCTACAAAATATCGATATAACAGAACCTATAGAACAAATTCCTGCAATAGAACAAATAAAAAGAAAACTGAATCCTCTGCTTTTAGAATTCATCCGTGAAAGATATCAAACTCCAATGTCTCAAGAAAAAAAACATATTTTCTTTGCTGCTTTTGATTTCCTTGCTCCGAGAGAAAAAATTGAATATAGAAATTTTGTCAGAAATGTTATTATTGATATGAGCGAACAACTCTCTGAAGAAACAGAAAATAACGATGATGTTTTACAATTAAAAGAAATTCTCTGAGATATGACAAAAATAGATAAATATGAAATTTATGCTTGAGTTTTGAATCATTCTCAAAATAATAGTATTCCAGAAATTATTTCAGAACCTAATTTTTTTATAGTTTGAGGAAATATTTCAGGAAAATGAGAAAATATTAATATTGGAAGTGCAAAATATCCAAAATTAAATCAATTTAATGCAAAAGGAGAATATGAACTCGAACTTGATATTTATCTTCCAAATCTTAAAAAAGAAATGGCAGGAAATGAAAATATCCCTACAAAATTTATCATCTCAAAGGATCCAAATTCTGGAGAATACACTATTTACAATCAAGACAGAGTAAAAGAAACTGCATTGAAAGCAAAAAATGGAATTCTTCAATTTTCTATTCCAAGAATTCAAAGAAACTTTACACTTCAAGTAAAAGAATAAAAAGACTTTTTTCATAAAGTCTTTTTATTCTTTACTTTTTCACAAAAAAAAATACACTTTGTAATAAATATTTCTTTTTTAAAAATATGTCACAAGTAGAAGAACTCGAATCAAGTATAGACATTGTTGAATTGGTAAAAAAATACACCAATATAAAAAAGGCGTGAGTAAATTATAAAGCTCTTTGCCCTTTTCCTGGTCACAATGAAAAAACTCCGAGTTTTGTTATCAGTCCTTCAAAACAAATCGCACATTGTTTTTGATGTCACAGATGAGGATGACCTCTCAAATTTATCATGGATGTAGAAAATTGTGATTTTAAAGAAGCTATGGAAATACTTTCTTCTATTACAGGAGTAAAAATTAAATGATACGATAAAGAAAAAGAAACTTTAAGAAAAAATGTATATTCTCTTTTTAAAGATATCGTGAGATATTATAGAACCAGTTTAGAAAATAATCCTGGTATTCAAAAATACTTAATAGACAGATGACTCAATACAGAAAGTATAAATACTTTTGATTTTTGATATGCAGACAGTTGAGTGGAACTCTATAATTATTTAAAACAAAAATGATATGATGATGCACTTATCACAGAAAGTAATGTTTTTTCTGATATAAAATCAAGAAAAGATAAATTTATTGGGAGAATTATTTTTCCTTTAAAAAATATTCGTGGAGATATTGTTGGACTTGCTGGAAGAATTATTGAACATTGAGAACCAAAATACCTCAATTCACCTGCTTCTCAAATCTATGATAAATCAAGTATTTTATACGGAATGTTTCAAGCAAGATCAGAGATTACAAAAAAAGATTTTCTTATTATCACAGAATGATATATGGATACTATTTCCTTACATCAAGCTGGTTTTAAAAATACTGTTTGTGTGAGTGGAACTGCTTTAACAGAAAAACATATTTGAGTGATAAAAAAATTAACTTCAAAAATTTATTTATGTTTTGATAATGACTGAGCCTGAGCACAAGCAACCAATCTTTCTATTGAAATGCTCAAAAATAAAGACCTAGAAGTAAAAATTATCTCCCTTGATTGATGAAAAGATCCAGATGAAATTATAAAATCAGGATGAGATTTTCAAAAATTGATTGATAATGCGCTTTCTCCTATTTGATATTATCTCAAACAAATGCAAGAAAGTGAAAGTCTGCAAGATAAAAAAGAAATGTTAAAAAAACTTTTACAAATTGTGAAAAACTATCAAGATAATATTGAAAAAGATTTTTATTTAAAAGAAATTTCAAAAAAACTTGATATCAAAATCGATATCGTTTATCTTGAATATAATAAAACAAAATTAGAAAAAAGAGCTGATGAATTTGAAGTAAAAACTCCTCATAAACTTACCAGTGAAGATTTAGTCATTTGATATATTATAAAATATCCAGAAAAACTTGCCTTTATCAATGAACAAATTCAATTTCATAAGTATTTATGACAAGATTTACAAAATATTTTAGAAAAATGACCTGATATTATTCAAGGATTTGAGATAAATAAAAAAAATCAATATTTAGCTCTTTCTCAAAGTGATGAAGCTCTTGAAATCAAAGCCCAACTTGAAAATTCTCTGGTAAAAAATGATGATAAAATTGAATCAATTATTGCAAAAACTATCCAAAAACTCAACAAAGATACACTTAAGAATGCTGAAAGCAGTATTAAACAAAGAATTAATGCTGGAGACCTAGAAGCATTGAACGAATAC
This sequence comes from Patescibacteria group bacterium, assembly GCA_034675265.1. Taxonomy (GTDB): domain Bacteria; phylum Patescibacteriota; class Gracilibacteria; order BD1-5; family UBA6164; genus UBA7396. The sequence goes on along the minus strand of JAUCDK010000029.1, from coordinate 2,445 downwards.
AAAGAAATACTAAAAATAAAAAAATAGTTGAATTTTATTTTTTTTTGAGTACAATGCCGCCGTTATATTTACTATAAAAAAATTAGTAAAATTAAATGAAAAGTAATACAACAAATAAATAAACTATTTTCTCCCTTCAATAAGATAAGAAGGTGTTTTTTTGTTTATTTTAAAGAACATTATATTTTTTAACCCGATTTTTATGTCAAAAAAATCAAAACAAGATGAAGAAAATCTTATTGAAGAGGTAAATTTAGATGAACTTAATTTTGAAGAAGAGGAAATTGATGAAAAACTAGAACCTACGGATGAAGATTTATGGGAAGAAGAAGATAATATAGATGAAGATGATTTACTTTGAGATGATAAAAGATTAGAAAAAGGACTTAAAAAAATGCCTATTGATAGATCTGAAGACAAAAGAAGACTTGGGAAATGATTACAAAAATTCATTGACGTGGAAGTTCCAAAAGAAATGCTCGATGGGATGCCTGAAGAAATTCAAGAACTCATGAGAAAATGAAAAAAAGATGGAAAAATCACTCAAGATGAAATTATGGCTGCTCTTCCTCAAGCTGAAGATGATTTGGATTTACTCGATGAAATATATGTAAGATTTTTACAACTCAAAATTGAAATCGTTGATACATTGGATAAAGATAATTTATTTGATGTTGAAAAAAAAGACAACGAAGAAGATGTTGAAAAAGTAACTATTTCTCTTTCTGAAATCAGTGATGACAGTATTAGAATGTACTTGAATGAAATAGGAAGAGTAAGTCTTCTAACAGCAGAAGAAGAAATTGATCTTGGAAGAAAAATAAAAAAATGAGACCAAGAAGCAAGAAAAAAACTTGCTGCTGCAAACCTGAGACTGGTGGTTTCTATTGCAAAAAAATATATGGGAAGATGACTTTGACTTCTTGATTTAATCCAAGAATGAAATGTTGGACTTTTTAGAGCTGTTGATAAATTTGATCCTGATAAATGATTTAAATTTTCTACATATGCGACTTGGTGGATTCGTCAATGAGTTACAAGAGCCATTGCGGACCAAGCAAGAACCATTAGAGTTCCAGTTCATATGATCGAAACAATTAACAAATTTACACATACCTATAGAAGATTAACTCAAGAGTTAACTCGTGAACCATTAATGGAGGAACTCGCGACAGAAATGGATATGGACATCAGAAAAGTAAGACAAATCATGAGAATTTCTCAAGATATTCTTTCTCTTGATGCTCCAGTTTGAAGCGAAGAAGATACATCTTTATGAGATTTTATTGAAGATGATAAAAATCTTACTCCAGATAAAGAAACAAATATGACTCTTCTAAAAGAAAATCTTTATGAAATGCTTGACTTTCTCACACCAAGAGAAAGAAAAATTATTATCATGAGATTTGGTCTCGACTGATGAGATGTTCATACTTTAGAAGAAGTTGGAAAAGAATTTTGAGTAACAAGAGAAAGAATTAGACAAATCGAAGCAAAAACACTTGAAAAATTAAAAGATCATCCAAATGCTGATAGAATAAAATTTTTCTAGTCATAAAAATAAATTTGACATTTTTTTTAAAATATTATTAATATGTTTAATAGAATAAGTTATGGAAAAAAGAGGAATCCCGTGTGAAAAACAATCTTGAGTATGTACTCATATGGTACACTTAAATAAATCAGTCATAGAATTAACGCAAGTTTTTTGATCACTCGTTGAAACAATTACCAGTTGAAACGCTGATGTTACTGAACATACTGATGCAATAAAAAAGGCTCTGCAAGAAACATTATCTATAGAGGAGTTAAAAGAAACTATAGAAAATTCTACAAGATGAATAATAGAAAATCAAGCTATTATGATGGAGGAAATTAGCGAATTAAAAGCAACAGTAGAAAAATTAAAAAAAGATGAACTAACATGACTCTATAGAAGAGAAAAATATGCAGAAGATTTTGCAAATTTTAAAAAAAATCTTCTAGAGAATGGTGAAAGATTTTCATGTGCTGTTATTGATGTGGATAATTTTAAAAAAATAAATGATACTTATACTCATACAGGATGAGATAAAGTATTGCAATACCTTGCAGAAGTACTACAAAGAAAATTTTGAGAGAAAAATATTTACAGATACTGATGAGAGGAGTTTATGATTTTATATAAATGAAGTAAGGCTATACTTGAAAAGTGACTCAATGAAGTTCTAGAATTTCTTCATAACCCCATTTCAAGAACATCCATGAAAATACAAATTACTTTTTCTTGATGAGTTACTGAATGTGCATTAAATGATACTCCTGATAGTTTATTTAAGAAGGCTGATAATCTTATGTATCAAGTAAAGCATAATGGAAAAAATAGAGTGCTCACTCATTAACATAATAAAAACATTGTAAAAATTTTACAATGTTTTTATTTTATTTATTTCTTATTAATGGCAC
>JAUCDK010000028.1:0-14127 GCA_034675265.1 Patescibacteria group bacterium | reverse complement strand
GGGATGATTATATGTAGAACAAAACTTTACAATTACAGTAAAAAATGTAGAAGCTTCTGATACTCAAGCTCCAACTTTATCGTCTCTAAGTCTTACTAATTATAACGGACATACAAATACTGCATCTGTGCCACTTTCAGTAAATGGTTCAGATAATATTTGAATTACATGATATTACGTTCAAGTAGTTCCATGATATGGAGCTTCAGCTCCATCTGCCCCTTCTGCTGCTGCATGAGGATGGCAACCAAGTATTTCAAGTGCAACTATATCAACTCAATGACATAATGTAGTTTATGTTTGGGCTAAAGATGCTGCTGGAAATGTAAGTAATTCTGTATCTCAATCTATTTATTTTGATAATATTGCACCAACAGCAAGTGTAACGTATTCAGCTGCTCCAGGGGCAACAGTACAATCTGTGACATTAACAGTAACTCTTTGAGCTGTATGAGGAGGAGGACCTACAGAAACTCAATCTACACCATGAAATGCACCTTCTGGATGGACAAACTGATCAGGATGGTGAGAATATACAAAAACAGTGTATAGTAATCAAAATGTTACCTATACATTCTCAGATAGTGCATGAAATACAGTTCAAATAACACCAGATGTAAGTCAATTTAATATTGATAATACTCCAGCAACAGCTTCTAGTACATTACCAATGTCAGTATCTGCTGGAACACCTTTATCTGGAAATATAACTTTTAGTGAATCAGTTATGGTAGAAGTACTTTCATGATGATCTGCTTTCTGAGTGACTGATCAATGGGTATTTGTAAATAACTTAAATGTAAATACAACAGCACCAACTGAAACAGGAAATATTACTCTCAGTCTCAGACTTACAGATAGAGTTGGTAATGAGAGTATAGTAAATTATACTGTTTGAGTTACTCCAAGTTGAGAGCCAGATTAATAAAATTTGATTTTCCAACAAAAACAAATAATGTATTAAAAATATAACTAAAAAAAATTTATGAGGTATGTATCACTTTTTACATTATTTGTTTTTTGTCTTTGCCAATTTTTACCGTATAATTTTTTTGTACAAGCAGCTTCTTTTTCTATTATAGATCAAAGAGTTTCTCTTGATACAGGAAGTTTTACAAATCAACAAGATACACTATCAATACCTCCAAATACATTGTTTAGATTTGAGGTAAGTGTAGGTAATAATACTGCGGATATTTTTTCTGGAATTACTTATCATACTGAGTTTCCAAGCTGAATTATATATCAAGCTGAAACTTCAAGAGCATATCCAAATCGTAATTTGGTATCTTTACAATGAAGTATTTCGTTAGATCAATTTTATCCACCAAGTGTTCCAAATTATTATAATTGAGTAGAATTACAACCAAATGATACCTATCAAATGAGAAGAATTCTTTTAAAATTCCCTCAAAATTGGTCTATATATGAAAATGTTTTAAAAAATCATTTTTCTGCAAATAATGGAACCTATCTTTCTGATACAAAAGAAACTATTATATACGTGAATGTAAAACCACATATAACAGATTATTATTTTGAAACATTAGACGCAACTCAAACCGTTGATCAAGTGCAATGACTTCATTCAGAGCCAATCAATTTAGTAGTAAAAGTAAAAGATTATAACGGATGTGCAAATATTGCTTGATGAAATATTACAGCAAATTTATCACAACTTTGATTATCAGAAACAGAAACTTTATCATATGATTCATGCTTGGCTGATGATAAAACAGCAATTTTTAAAAAAACATGAATTACTACGAACGCAAGTTTATGAATTTATACTTTTCCAAAAAACTATTTTACTGCAATTGATGCTGATGGAAATATAAATGACTCAACAGATTCAAGATTTTGAAGTGAAGATAAAACAAGTTCTATTACTTTGAAAGTAGTAGAAAGTTTAACTCCTGTTATTGATTTTGTATCTTTAAGTGAAACTTTACTTTGATGACCAGAAAAAACCAATTCACTTTTAAGTGTTTCTTCAACGAGTAGCTGAAATATTAAGGCTGTTGTTGGATGAAGTATTTGATGTGAAGGATGAGTTGAAATTTCTCCACTCGAAAGTTATGTTGAAAATACTCAAAAAATATTTGATATTTCTTCATCATTGCTCTCAGAATGAAATAATACCGTGTATGTCTGTCTTGAAAAAGAGGGGTATACGGGTTCACTCTCAAGGGATATTGTAAAAGATACTATTTGACCAGATATTTCTGCACCAGTGTATTCTGTAAATGTATGATTAAATGATACACAAGCAACTTTTGCTTGTTCAGAGGATTGATATTTTGCTTGAGAATTATTAGGGACATCTACTTTATGAACCTGAACTGGAACTCTAAATTGGACTACTACTTCAGCAAATACCATTAACACTTTCCCAATTCCAAATTCATTGTTACAAAGTGGGCAAAATATTTTTCATGTATTTTGTAAAGACAATGCAACAAATATTTCATATAAAACTTGAAGTATCTCAAAAGTAATTCCTGTTGCAAGTATGCAAAATTTGGTACATACATTTTGAGATTTTGATAGTGATTATAGTGGACTAGATGGAAGAGATATTACATTAGAATGGGATATTCCAACAGCAGATATGTCGAGTTTTTCTTCATATTATATTTATGTAATTCCTTCAAATATTGAATTTAATATTTCTACTCATGGAAATAATTATATTGCCGCTTTAAAAGATCCAAATATTCAGCATTTTTTAGGAACCTCTGATATAACAAAAGATTCAACAAATACATCTTTTGTTTCTTGATGAAGTTATAAAGCATGTGTTTTGATCCGTGGAAAGGATTTGTCATATTGAGAGGTTTGATGTTCTCAACCATGAGTTTTAACTGCTGATACCGTTCAAAATGCAAAAATTTTGTCTGCAAAATTTACTTCTAATACTCAATTAGAACTCACAACAGATACCACACTTGATACTGATCTAGAAAATCATTCTGGAGCATTATTAAGTTATAATTATAATGGAAATGTTTTTTCACCTCTTTGAGTTCAAAGTGTTCAATGAAGTAAAATTAATTTTTTGATTTCTCCACTTGAAAATCTTTGAGCGAGTTGATCAAATCTTATTATCCAAACATGAGCCATCAGAAGTGCTATTTGATGATATAATAATTATTTTTTCTCTTGAGGTCTAAAAATTACTGATTGACAAATTCCGACAATAACAAATTTTAAAAATAATACGCTCTCTTCATACAATAATTTTTTTAGTGGAAGTATTGATGTCCAATTTCATTTTGATGAAGCAATGAAATGATGATGATCCACAAAATTTATTTTTACAAGAGTTGGGGGAAACAGCTCTCCTGATAAAATACTTTCTATAAATGATCCACAACAATTAACCGTTTGAGATCACACACAGACTATTTCTTTGAGTGGATTTTTGTTACCAGGAAGTCATTATAATCTTGTGTTAGAAGGTCAAGATTTGGCATGAAATTCGATCACAACATCACCAATATCAATAAAATTTGATAATGTTTGACCTCTTGCTCCAGCACTTACTCAATTACCAAATACTTCAAATCCTACTCCAACACTTTCTTGGAGTGCTGCTATTGATAATAATGGAAATGGTGCTTGAGTAAAAGAGTATGTTGTAAAAATATACTCATGAACAGCTTGTGAATCAGCACCTATTCAAACACTTCAAACAAATACATTATCAAAACAAACTTCAACTTTAGTAAATGGGAATTATGCTTGGAATGTAACAGCAATTGACAATATGTGAAATAATTGAGATGTTTCTGAATGTTGAAAATTCATTGTAGATACTACTATCCCAACAATTTCACAAGAAAAAATATCTGATATATTATTATCTTCAACTCAATTTACCAAAGCAAATAATACTATCGAAATTACAGCAAATCTGACAAATACAGATGTTTCCCATATAAAAGCTGATTTATCTGCTTTAACAGGAAATGCAACTCATACACAGGTTGTATGTGCTACACCACCAGTAGGAATTACTTGTAATTACGAATCTTGAAAAGTAACCTATCGTTTTCAAGTTTGATTTGCCGGAAGTGTGGTTGAAGCAGTAAGACAAATAAAACTTATTGTTTCTACTATTTCTGAAGTAACTACAATAGAAAAATTGGTTTCAATTACTGTTGATAATACTCCACCAACAACTGGAACTATTTCTGCACCAATAGCTTCTACATATTGATGAAATAATTTGAACATAGCATGGAGTGGTATCACAGATTCAAATTTAGATTTTATAAAAATAGAGTATTCTGCGGATTGATGAAATAATTATAATTTTGTTTATTCATGAGCAAATATTTCTCCATATAATTGGAATATTACATCACTTTCAACAGGAAATAACTATAGAATAAAAATTTCTTCAAGAGATAAATCAGGAAATGAAAATATGACTCAAAGTCAAATATTTGCTCTTGATAAAACAAAACCGGTTATTGCTCAATGAGTTTTTTTAATGCCATGAGTTTGAAATTTTATTCCAGGAAATAAAAATTATATTCTTACTTGGAATCTTCAAAATATTACCGATAATCAAACGCTTCCTTTAGATCCAATTACTCTAGAATATTCTTTAAATAATGGATGAGTTTGGAATGTTTTGGTAAATAATATTTCAAATTCTTGAAGTTATAATTGGTCGATTTGAGCCCTTAATTCTACTCAAGCAAAACTGAGAATAAAAGCTCGTGATAATGTATGAAATGAGTCTGATTATGTAGAAAGTTGAATTTTTGTTATTGATTCTCAAAAACCAACTCTCTCTTTAAGTATATGAACTCCACCAAATGGAAGTTATATAAATGCATGATGATTTGATACTATAGCCTCTCTTAACGATAATATAGGACTACAATCAGTTTCATATAGTTTTAAAAGAAACTCAAATTCTACATATTGGAATGGTTCTGCTTATACTGAAAATCTTGTTTGGAATACTTTACAAGAAGATATAAATACTCTTTCTTATAATTTAAATCAAATTATTGCTCCGGAAATAATAAATGGGGAAAATTATGATTTAGTTATTAAAGCTCTTGATAAGGCATGAAATGAAATTCTTTCTACTCCAAGACAATATATAGCAGATACACTACTTCCAGTTATACATATAAATAATCTTTCAAATACTTATTTCTCTGGATCTGTTGCTTTTTCTGGAACAGCAAATGATGCACTTTCTTGAATTTCATCTGTAAAAATTGCTATAAAAAAATGATTACAATATTGGAACGGGAACGTTTGGGGAAATGATGAAGTGCTTTTAGCAACTTCAACTTCAAATAATTATGCAAATTGGAGTTATAATTTTACTGCTCCAGGTATTGATGATGATGGCCAAAATTATGAAATTATAGCATACGCATATGATAAATCATATAAAATAAATAATTCTGCGTCTCAAAATATACAAATCATTCTTGATAAAGTATGACCTGTTATTGCAAATGATATTTTTACATTTACTCCAAGTTGACAATTTTATGCTTGAGGAAGCAATTTTAATATTACATGGAATCCAGAAAAAATTTCTACATCTTGAGCATGATTTTCACATATAAAATTGGAATATAATAATGCATGAACATTTACTACTATTGCAGAAAATATTTCAAATTCTTGAAGTTATAATTTTACTCTTCCTGAAATAGATTCAAATATTTCTATTATTATTTCAGCATACGATACTATTTGAAATCTTTCAAATAAAATTTCATCTCCATTTATCCTTATTGATTCTACACCACCAACTATTGTAAATGTAGAAACAATGGATTTAAGTGCAAATGGAAAAATCGATGCTTTGAAGGTAACTATGAGTGAGTCTATTGTAGATACAAGTATTGTATTATCAGATTTTATGATTTCTTGAGTTGGTGTGCCAAGTTCATGGGAAACTTGAAATACTGCAAATGATAATGTATTTCTTTTAAAATTTAATGATTTTGGAGATACATCAACAACTCCACAACTTTCGTATATCGAATGAAGTTTGCAAGATTTAGCAGGGAAAAAAATGAGCAGTATTTCAAATATTGTATCAGTAGATACTGCAAGCCCAAGAATTTTACAAGCAGAAATATTTGCAAACAACTCATGAATATTTAATAGTATTGAAGTATTATTTTCTGAAAATATTTCTTCTACTACAGATACCTCAGCATTTTCTTTAAATAATGGACTTGTTGTTACTTCAACTTCTGTTTCTTGAAATAAAGCAACATTACAATTATCTTTATGAAGTGTAAATACCGATGCAACAGGATATACTTTTTGATTTCAATCACTTGCAAGTTGGAAAGATACAAGCAACAATCAAGCTGGAAGTTTAGGTACATCACTTGTACTTATTGATAAGGCAAAACCAGTAATTATTTCTGCAAAAATTTCAGATACCAATTATGTAGCAAATAAATTAGAATTTACTTTTTCTGAAAGTATTATTTGAGATTTAAGTTGATTTTCTATAAATGAAGGAGATATATCAAATGGAACTATTTCTGGAAATACAGCATATTTTACGGTTGGAAATATTAATGGAACTCACCCAAATATTACATTCAGTTATGTTTGAAATATTGAAGATAAATTTTGAAATATATGAGAATCAATATCAAATCGTGCTGTTCAAGAAAAAATTTCTCCAAAACTAAATTTTGCTTCTACTCTTGATCAAAATGCAAATGGAAAAATAGACGCAATATTACTTGATTTTAGCGAATCATTGAACGGAAATTTTTCTGACATTCATATTTGAGTAAATGGCTATATTTCTGATTCATATGCTTTAAGTGGAACTACTCAGGTAATAGTTTGAATCCAAGAAAAATCTATATTTGATACTCAGGCAATTCCAAGTATTCAAATTATTTCAAATAATTCACTTAAAGATCTCAATGATAATGGAGTGAAATTACAAAATATTATTTCTCAAGATGCTGTTTGACCTATCATTACTTGAGCAAGATATGAACCGGGAAGTCATAAAATATTTATGAATTTCTCTGAAAATATTGATATAAATGATTTTATTTCATCAAATTTTGTTCTACAAAATGCAGGAAATTATACTATCACTTGAGTAAATAGTGTAGAAAAATCAATTACACTTTCAGGTGAAAATATAGATTTTTCTTCTTCTGAAATTTCTTTTGTAGAAAATAAAGTGAGAGATGCGCTTTGAAATATGCAAAAACAAACATATTTTGTTTCTATAAGCGCACCGATTATTATTAATGAAATTATGGTTTCAGAAAATGAAAATAATAATTACGTAGAACTTCATAATCTTTCTGATGAAATAATCAGTATAGAAAATTGGCAAATTGCTTGAGTAACTCTTCCTTCTTGAGCTCAAATATGAGCAAATGGATATTATCTTATATCAAAATCTTCAAGTGAAAATTCTCTTATAAACATTCAACCAGATTTGGTAGCAAATATAGTTTTTTCAGGAAATAGGATAACATTGAATGATGGAAATATAGATATAGACATCGCAAGTTTAGTGACGTGATTATGAGATACAACTCTTCCAGCTTCGATAGAAAGAAAAAATCCAATTACAAATGGATTATGAGTAAATAGTTGGTATAGAGCATTGGTTTCACAATGATTTGATAATCCTACCACTCTTTGAACTCCAAAAACTCAAAATGTATTTGATATAGAAGCTCCAAATTTAGAATACAATTTAGAAAATAATTTGATTTTACCAGTTTGAAATTACGATATTTCTTATGTTTATAGTGATAATATTTCGCTTAATATTCAAAGCGTTGATTTTGATATACAAAAATGGAATGGAAATAGTTTTATTTCATTAGGAAATCAATCATACTCTTGAACTATTACTCAAAATAATGCACAATATGTTTTAAAAAATATTGGGTATGGAAGATATAGAGCACAATTTAGCATTGCTGATATGGTTTGAAATATATCTCAAAGCTCAAAAGAATTCTATGTAGATGATTTTCAAGTAACTCTTGATGAAAATCAAATTGATTTAGGAGTTTTACAACCAGGAAATCTTACTTTAGCAAATGATGTAGTTCAAATTCAGGTAAAAACTCTTGGAGCAAAATTTGAAATTGATCATACATATACTGAAAATGATTTAGGTGATTGGGATAATTCAACTTGATTTTGAGCTTGTGAATGAGTATCTTGTACCAATTTAGAAAATTATAAAAATAAATCTCTTATACAACAAGAAAAAGATTTACAAACTTCTTGAGAGTTAAAAACATACACATATAAAGTCAAATATGGAAGCTTGATAGATAATTTGAAATCAGCTTGAATATATGAAGTAAAAAATAATTATAATGTGAATGTAGAGTATTAAAAAAGTATCTTTGGATACTTTTTTATTTTTTTGATTTTTTGGATATTTCTATATACTACTTCCAAAATTTAAAATTATAACATAAGATATGGAATTAAAAAATATTAGAAATTTTTGTATTATTGCACATATTGATCATGGAAAATCAACACTTGCAGATAGACTTTTAGAAATTTCTTGAACACTTGATAAAAGAGATTTGAGAGCTCAAACTCTTGATACAATGGAATTAGAACAAGAAAGATGAATTACCATTAAATTGACTCCTGTAAGAATGAAATGGAAGGGGAATGAACTGAATATGATTGATACCCCAGGACATGTGGATTTTCAATATGAAGTTTCAAGAAGTTTAGCATCAGTAGAATGATGTCTTTTAATCGTTGATGCTACTCAATGAATTGAAGCTCAAACATTATCAAATGTTTATATGGCGCTTGAACACAATCTTGATATTATTCCAGTAATTAATAAAATAGATCTTCCAGCTGCTGATGTAGAAAAAGTAACGAGTGAAATAGTAAATCTTCTTGGTTGTGATCCAAGTGAAATTATTGCTGTTTCAGCAAAAACTTGATTGAATGTTGAAGCAGTATTAGATGCAATTTTAGAAAGAGTAAGAATTCCTCAAGTGATTCAATCAGAAGATGGTTTAAAAATCGAAGATAAAGAATTAAAAGCTTTAGTGTTTGATAGTCAATACGATAGTTATAGATGAGTAGTGAGTTATGTAAAAGTATTTTCGGGAGAAATCAAAAAATGAGATATGCTTCATTTTCTCAATACAAGTAAAAAAATAGAAGCCCTTGATGTAGGATATTTTGCACCAAAATATATTTCAGATAAAAAAATAGAAAATGGGTCAATTTGATATATTGTAACTTGACTCAAATCTATTCGTGATGCTCAAGTTTGAGATACTGTTTGGAAACCAGCTAATATTTCATGACCAAAAGCAAAAGCTGAAGAAGCACAACCAATAGATGGGTTTAAGAAAGTAACACCATTTATTTATGCATGAGTATTTCCTATGGATACTTCTGAATATCCTCAATTTAAAGATGCATTTGAAAAATTGATGTTGAATGATTCAGCTTTACAAATAGAACCAGAAGTTTCTTGAGCATTAGGACATGGATATAGATGTTGATTTTTAGGACTTCTACATCTTGATATTGTAAAAGAGAGACTTTTTAGGGAATCTTGAATGGATGTAATTATTACAGCACCGCAAGTAACCTATAAAATTAAAAGACCTGGAGATAAAATTTCTGAATATTCAAGATTTCAACCAAAATTAATTCAATTATGAGATAGAACTTATACTGAAATTAGTATTTCTAATCCTGAAGATTTACCTTCAAGAGAATTATATGAAAGTATTGAAGAACCTATTGCAAAATGTGAAATTATTACTCCAAGTGAATACATTGGTCCTCTTATGCAATTATCTCAAGAAAGAAGATGAATTTTAAAAAATCAATCTTATATCGAAGGAACCAGAGTTATGCTTACTTACGAACTTCCTATGAATGAGTTAATTTGAGATTTTTATGACGAATTAAAATCACTTTCAAGTGGATATGCATCAATGAATTATGAATTTATAAAATATAAAGAAGATGATTTAGTAAAACTAGATGTTTTAATCGCAGGAGAAAAAGTAGAAGCACTTTGAATTATTTGTCATAGAAGTCAAGCGGCATATTTAGGAGGAAAAATAGTTTTAAAATTAAAAGAAGTAGTTCCAAGAGCACTCTTTTCAATTGCACTTCAAGCTTCAGTTTGAGGAAGAGTAGTAGCAAGAGAAGATTTATCTGCTATGAGAAAAGATGTAACAGCAAAACTATATGGATGAGATATTTCAAGAAAAAGAAAACTTCTTGAAAAACAAAAAGAATGAAAGAAAAAAATGAAACAATTTTGAAAAGTAAGTTTACCAAGTGAGGCTTTTGTTAATTTATTAAAAAAGTAAAATATTTTTTGACTTTCCAGACATTTTTTATATACTCTAACTGCTTTTAATTAAATAAGAGCAGTTTTTTAAATTATGGTGCTCGTAGTTCAGTTGGTTAGAATGCCAGATTGTGACTCTGGAGGTCGAGGGTTCGAACCCCTTCGAGCACCCCATTTTAAAAATTACATAGTGAAAATTTGTGTTTTTCTATTCATATTTTTACTACCTAATTTTTAAAAGCAGAAATTCTGATGTAAGAATTTCAATATTTTATTTTTTTAACTTTTGCAAATATGGCAAATAAAGACTTAGCTCTTTTTGAAGAGTTATTCGGAGCATCTCCTGAGATTAAATATCCTCGTGAAGGAGAAGTAGTAAATGGTACTGTTGTAAAAATTGAGAAAAAAAACATTTTAGTAAATGTAAATAATCAATTTTCAGGACTTGTAATTTCTAAAGAAATCGGAAATACTGTTGATATTAACTCTATTAAATCAGGAGATAATGTTGATGTTATGGTTTTAGGTGATTCTGTAGAAAGAGGTCTTTTAATTTTATCTCTAAAAAGAGCAAATCAAATTAAATCTCTTACAAATCTTTCTAAATATAGAAATTCAGAAGAAGTTATTACAGTAAGACCAACTGAAGCTAATAAAGGTTGATTACTTGTTGATATCGATGGTTTAAAATGATTTATTCCTGTATCACAATTAACTCCATTAAATTATCCAAGAGTTGAAGGTGCTGATCCAGCAAAAATTCTTGAACATTTACAAGGGTTAGTTGGAAAAGATTTCAAAGTAAAAGTTATCAATGTTGATGAAGCTGGTAAAAAAATTATCTTCTCAGAAAAAGCTGCTATTTCAGAAAATAGAGATAAAGCTTTAGGAAACTTAAAAGTTGGAGATGTAGTTGAAGGAACTGTTTCAGGAATTTTAACTTACGGACTTTTCATTACTTTTGATGGTTTAGAAGGTTTAGTTCACGTTTCAGAAATTGATTGGGGACATGTTAATAATCCTTCAAAATTTGCAAAAGTTGGACAAAAAATCAAAGTTAAAGTTATCGGACTTGATAATGATAAAATTTCACTTTCTGTTAAAAGATTACAAGAAAATCCTTGGGATGTACTTGCTAGAAAATATAAAGTGAGTGATACAGTGAAAGCTCCAATCTCAAGAATTTCTCAATTTGGTGCCTTTATGGAACTTGATGGAGGTATTCAAGGGCTTATCCACTTATCAGAAATTTCTCATGGAGTAGTAAAAGATATTAGAGATTTCGTTAAAGTTGGAGAAGAAGTAGAAGCTAAAATTATCAACTTCGAACCAAAAGAAAAAAGAATTGGTCTTTCTTTAAAAGCTTTAGTTGAAGCTCCTGCTAAGGAAGAAACAAAAGAAGAAGTAAAAACTGAAGAAGAAAAAACTGAGGAAACAAAATAATTCATTAAAAATATTTTAGGTATTTTTGGGAGTCAGGGAAATAATTTTATTTCTCTGAACAGAAATACTAAACTAAGGTTATAATTATAATCTGATTTACATTTTAATAAAAAAACTAACAAATGGAAAAAGCTGTATTAAATAATATGTTTGATAATTTATTACATATTGGAAATAAAACAAATTTTTGGAATGCAAAAATGAGACCTTATATTTACGGATCAGTAAATGGAATTCATGTAATTAACTTATTAAAAACTGCTGAAAAACTAGAAGAAGTAAAAGCTGAATTAAAAGATTTAACATCTTCTGGAAAAAGAGTATTAATTGTTGCTACAAAAATTCAATCAAGAGATGCATTTAAAAAATTAGCTGAAGAAACAGGTTCATACTACGTTTGTGAAAAATGGGTTCCAGGACTTTTAACAAATTTCAAAACAATCAGAAAAAGAATTGGTTCATATTTACAATTATTACAAGATTCTGAAAATGGAGCTTTTGATGTTTTAACTAAAAAAGAAAAAGCTACGAAATTACTTGAACTTGAAAAACTAGATAAAGCATATGCTGGTTTAAAAGATATGAAAAAATTACCAGATGTAATTTTAGCTTCAGATGGTATTTATGAAAGACAAGCTTTAAGAGAAGCTGAAATTCTAAATGTTCAATCTTTTGCTGTATTTAATACAAATGGAGATATTGATTTAGTTTCAAATCTTATTCCTGCAAATACAAATTCTACAAAATCTTTTGATTATTTAGCTGAAGAATTAAAAGGATCTTTTGTTAAATTTACTGCTCCTCAAGCAAAAGCTACAGTTAGAAAAGTTGAAGATAAACAAGCTTCAGGAGAAAAAAAAGCTCCTCAAGCAAGAAAACCAAGAGCTAAAAAAGAAGAAACTGCTGAAACAGCAGAAGCACCAAAAGCTGAATAATTACACATAACCTCTACACAGAGTAGAGGTTATCAGTCTTTTATTTTTTTACTTTTATAAAATGAGAGATGAATTTTCTTCTGAAGAAATAGAAAATGAAGAATCTATGGTAACAAATAAGGACAAATTCAATAATGTACTTGCCTATGTACCATTTTTAAATCTTTTCCTTCTTTTTACAGAAAAACAATCAACTAAAGAAGAAGATAAAAAATATTCAAGACAATGAATAGCAATATTTTTACTTTATATTGTATTGTTTATTGTAAGCTCAATTTTAAGTTTTAAACTTTCATTTATCGTTACATTATTATATGTTTTATTTGCACTTTTTTGTGCTACTAAGGCCTATAATTGAATGTATGTTGAGATTGAATTTTTAGAAAAAATAATTGCTCAATTTGAGCAAAGCCAAAAAAAATGAAATAACCAAACAAAAAAAGAATCTGATGAAATAGAAGATCCTTTAAAATAATATTTTATATTGTAACCCTAGAAACTATGGAAATTACAGCTGCTCTTGTAAAAGAGCTTAGAGATAGAACAGGTATCGGTATGATGGAATGTAAAAAAGCATTAACTGCTACAAACGGAGATATTGAATTAGCAATTGAAGAATTAAGAAAAAAAGGTCTAGCAAAAGCTGCATCAAAAGCTGATAGAGAAGCATCAGAAGGAGCTATTAAAGTAGTTATTGAAGGAAATAAAGCATACGTTGTTTCTGTTTCTTGTGAAACTGACTTTTTAGCAAATTCTGGAAGATACCAAGATATGTTAAATGATGTTGTTGCATTATTAAAAGCAGGGAAAACTGCTGAAGATGCAAAAGCAATGATTGATAAAGATTATTCTTTAGAAATGGGAGAAAACTTACAAGTAAGAGATTTCCAAGTTATTGAAGGTACTGCTGTTGGAGCATACGTTCATTCAAATAACAAACTTGCTGCTGTTGTAGTTGCAAAAGCAGAAGCATCAGATGAAAAATTAAAACAAGTTGCAATGCATATTACTGCTGCAAATCCTGAATTCTTACAAGCTTCTGATATTTCTTCAGAAGTAATTGAAAAAGAAAAATCTATTCAATTAGAAATTATGAAAAATGATCCAAAAATGGCAGGAAAACCAGATGAAGTATTATTAAAAATTATCGATGGTAAAATGTCAAAATTTGCTTCAGAAATTTCATTATTAGAACAAGCATTTGTTATTAATCCAGATCAAAAAGTAAAAGACTTTATTGGTGAAAATACTTTAAGCGGATTTTATAGATTTGCTATCTAATTACTATAAGATAAGAAGTTTAGTAATAGACTTCTTACTTTCTACCTCCATAGTTTATCGGTTAGAATTCAGGATTCCAAATCCTGCGGGCAAGGTTCGATTCCTTGTGGGGGTGCCATT
>JAUCDK010000027.1:0-15216 GCA_034675265.1 Patescibacteria group bacterium | reverse complement strand
TATATCCTGAGGATTTTTTTCCCATCCTCTCAAAGCTCTCAATTCAGCAATACGTGCTCTTGATTCTTTAACTTTTGCTTGTAATAATTCATTCATAACTTTTTTTATTTTTAATTATTTAAGTATTTCTTGTAATGTTTTGTGTCCATCGTTTTGTATAATTTCTATAATTTCAACTATAGACTGGAGTGATCTTTTTAAATTTAATAAATCACGAGGAGAAACTCTTTCTAATGCTAATCTATTTAATATCGCATCAATATCAGAAATATATGATAATTTTTCTCTCACTTTTTCAAGTAATATTTTATCATTTAAAAATGCTTCTACAAATGCTAATTTTTTTTGAATTTGAGTTTCATCTTTTAAAGGTCTTAAAATATTTTCTTTTAATAATCTTTTTCACATAGAAGTTTTTGTCTGATTTAAGATTCAAAACAAAGTTCCTGCGACTTCACTTCCTGTTGAAAAATTATAAATCAAATCCAAATTTCTTATGGTTGCACTATCAATTTCTAAAAAATTTGAGGTAGAATATAAAGAAAGTGTTTGAATTTGTTTGAGTGATTGTTTTTGATTGAGTTCTAAATAATTCAGAAGTAATGCGCTTGCATGAATTGCTTGTAGATAATTTTCAATTCAAAATCAAGAAAAATCTTTTACTCAAAAATGAGAAAGAAGTATTTCTCTGGCATCATTTTTAAGTTCAAAATAATATATATTGAGAGAATATTTTTTTTGTAGAATTTCTTTTATTTGTTCATTTTCAAAAAGTTTTTTTTCTAAAACTACCTCTTTAGGATTTAATTTAAAGAGTTCTTTTTGAAGTGTATCAAAATTTTTAAACTCACAAGTTTGCCATTTATTTGAGGAAATATCAAGAATAGAAAGTCAAAATATATCTTTTGCATGAGAGATACTTATAATAATATTTTGGTCATAATTATCATAAATATCTCATTCTAAATTTAAAGTTGCAGGTGTAACTACTCTTACCACTTCCCTTTTTACAATTCATTTTAAACTCGAGTCCGAAACCTGTTCTACAATAGCAACTTTATATCAAGCATTTACTAAAACTGGCAAATATTTATCTTTTGCATGATATGGAATTCAAGCCAAAGCTTCTGGATTTGTGGCATTTTTATTTCTTGAAGTAATGTTAATTCACAAAACTTTATGAGCAATATGAGCATCGTCTCAAAACATTTCATAAAAATCTCCCATTCTAAAAAAAATAACGGCATCAGGATATTCTTTTTTAATATCATAATACTGTTGCATTGCTGGTGTAAGCATAATTTTTGAAAGTTTAAAAAAGTCTAAATAATCCCTTAAAAATTATCTATTTATTGAAAAAAGTCAAAATGAAAAATAAGAAAACTTTTTCCTAGATTTATAGAATTTGACAAAAATAAAAAATTATTATATATTATGAAATGATTATTTTCTAATATTAAAAAAATGGACACACAAAAATTAAATAAACCAAAATAATTTTATTTTTTAAATTTTACTATATGAAAAAATTACTATTTTTATGCTGCTTGTTTTGAATGCTTTTCATGACTTATATCTCATTTTGAAGTAATCAAATATCTCAAAATGACATAAATACAAAAGTAAAAGAATGATATATTCTTTCAGATGGATATTCAAATTTTAATGAATGTAATAATCTGAAAAATCAGTATAATACTCAATTTTCAGACTATACAAGAAGTGAATGTTTTTTAAATAATACTCAATATTATTATTTTATTTGCCAATCGGGAAATAGCTGTAGTATAAATCAAGATAAGACAACATCTTTAGAAAATATTCCACATAAAGCAAAATTAGATAATTTTTTAATCAAAGTTTCTGCACTTCAAAGTGAAATAAACAATGATAGTAAATACATAACAACTCTTGAACAAATATCAACAAAACTCTCAATACTATCGACAAAATATAAATCAAATCATACCGTAAATTCTATGATTGTGTATCTCCAAGAATGAATAATAAAATTGAAAGAAAATGTTTCTCATAATGAGATATGAGTGGATGATTTTTTTTGTGAATTACTAGAAAATTGTTGAAATAATTCCAGTAATACTTCAACTACAAATATTACAAATTCTCAGTCAACAAGTTCTTCTCCAACAAATTGAAGCAACAATGCTCAAAAAAACAATACTTCTATTAATGATATTTGAAGCTGCTCATGAACACTTCCAACTTGAGAATGAATTATAAGTTGTGGTTCTGAATGTAATGATTTTGCACCTCGCAACATAACTTGGATATACTCTCAATGAGCTCAAACAGCTTGTACATGGAGTTGTGAAAATGGATATGTTCGTCCTTCTTTAAGTGCGAACTATTGTGTAAAATCTTCAACTCCAATCTATGATGGAAATGATGTAAGTATTGAAATTCTTTCCACTCAAGCACTTAATTGTTCAAATCCTTCAGCATGAGTTTCTATTAATGTTTGGAATGCTTGACCAGATATAAAAATGTGTCTTGAATTTGAACTCAATACACCAAGTAGAAAGTGAGAAAAATATGTATGTGATAATGATTCAAAATTTATACCTGCATCTCAAGCATGGGTAAATGGTTATAGTGCTTCAAGATGATTATGGTCAAAATCAGAACGCTTTTCAAATAGTGCAGTCACTGTACCAGGAAATTATAGAATACATATAAAATCTAGTGATTGAAAAATAAAAACTTCAAATTGGTATACAGTAGCTAGTAGTTGAGCCTTTTCAAATCCAGAAAATTGTAGTTATTATAAATATCCTGCAAAAAGTGTTGAAGAAGCTTTATGGTATCTTTTAAATACAAAAGATGTCGTATGGGCACAATGAATTGATTTTACAAATTTAAAATGAAAATGTCCAAATATTGAAAGTGAATTTCTCAAACTAGCTCACCTTATGTCATGATATTGGAAGTATTATCAATCTCCATCAATATGATGAAATGGAAGGGTATTATGAGCAGAATTATCTCAATGTTTTACAAAATCTCTTCCTACATGGACTGGTCCAACCTTCATATGAGATTTTGGAAATACATATAATGGTTCCCCTGATAATATCGCTATATTTGACTTTCAATCTTGGTATAATTGAGGAAACCCTTGGGCTGTATGAGGAAGTGCTTGCGGACAAGTAGAGGCTCATTGAAAAAGTCAATATTATTGAGGATTAAAATGGGAATCAGGAAAAAAATTTGATTGTACCAATAAAACATATTGATGAGTAAGTGTAAATATTGATTCAACAAAAAAATCAGTATTCTCTATATCACAATCAAAATCTACTCTCAAAGAAAACTCAGATGCAATAACATTAACTGTTACAGGTTTAGATTATGACAATGCTATGGGATGTCATGCTGTCATAGCACATCCATATGTACCCTCTGCTGTAAATCCATCTTATTGTAATAATAATTCTTGATATATTTATTTAAAAAATGCAAGTGGATGGAAATATTTAAATGGTGTATGGACCACATCTATGAAATCTGATACTACTCTATATCTTTCTTGAATAAAAGTACAGTCATATTTTATGAATTCAAAAACATGAGAAAAAAAATCTCTCCCAATCATTGAAATAATAAAATAAAAAAGAATGTTGAAATTTCAACATTCTTTTTTATTTATTAGAATTCAAAAATTTTTCTTTTAAATTCATAGATTTTTCCTGAATATTTTGTGTTTGTTCTTCCATAAGATCTTGTGTTAGATCTTTAATAATTGGTTTTGCAAAAGAAGAAACTTGCTCAGAAATAACAGTAGAAATATTTCCTTTCAATTCATCAATTTTATGTTGGGTCATTTGTGGAATATAAAGAAATATCAAATATAAAAATCATAAAAAAATGATCAATTTTATTCAAAGTTTGATTCTATAATTTCTTTGTTGAGTTTTGAGAGTTCTATAAATAAAATCTATTTTTTCATTTATAGTTGGTTCTTTTCTAATAGAAATGATTGGATGTTCTACCATTGGTTTTATTTCTTCAATTTGAGTTTTTATATTTTCATTTTGTTCTTGCATACTATTAAAATTAATAAAAATAATTAAAGATATAATATAAGAAATATATTATTAATACTCATATTACTATTTACACTCCCTCCAATTTTTTCCAACTCACATATCAACTTTTATAGATATAGATGCCGAAATAATATTTTCCATTATATTTGGAATTTCTGTTTTTATAATATCAAATTCACTCTCAACAACATTAAAAACAAGCTCATCATGCACTTGCATAATCATTTTTGATTGTAAATTTTTTTCTCTCAAAAAAGCATCAATTTGTATCATAGCAAGTTTTATAATATCTGCAGAACTTCCTTGAATTGGCATATTTATAGCTTCTCTTTCAGCTGCTTTTTTGATAATAGAATTACTATCATTGATACTTCCAATAAATCTTTTTCTTCCAAACATGGTTTCTACATACCCATTTTTTTCACAAAATTCAATAGTTTTTTTAAAAAATTCTGCTACTTTTGGATATTGTTCAAAAAATTTATTTATATATTCTCTGGATTCATTTTGAGGAATTCATATCATTTTTGAAAGTCAAAATGCACTGATTCCATAAATTACTCAAAAGTTTACTGCTTTTGCTATTCTTCTCTCATCACTAGTAATATCATCTTTTCCAAATAAAAAATATCAAGTATTGGCATGAATATCAACTCCATTTTGAAAACTTCCAAGAAGATTTTCATCTCCACTCATAATTGCTAATAATCTTACTTCTATTTGAGAATAATCAAACGACATAAAAACATCAGTTTCTCCAAAAGGTAAAAATGCTTCTCTAATAGTTCATCAAAGACCATGAGATGCTGGAATATTTTGTAAATTTGGATTGGTTGATGAAAGTCTTCCAGTAGATGCAATAGTTTGATTGTATGAAGTATGAATCGTACTGGTTTCAGGTTGAATTAATTTTGAAAGTCATTCTACATATGTTGATTGAAGTTTTGTATATTGTCTATAATTTACAATATGTTTTGCAATTGGATAATGAAAAGCTAAATTTTCAAGAACTTCATTATCAACTGAAAATCAAGTTTTTGTCTTTTTTCATTCAGGAAGTCACATTTTTGTAAATAATATATCTCAAACTTGTTTTGGAGATTTAATATTAAAATCTTCTCATGCAATTTCTTTAATAATTTTTTCTTCCTTAATAATTTCTTCTGCTAAATAATCCCCTATTTCTTGTAATTTATTTTTTGAAACTTTTACTCCGGTAATTTCCATATTTTTTAATACTTCTAAAAGTGGAATTTCAATTTCATTTAAAATTTTTTCTTGAGTAATTGATTTTTTTTCTTGTAATTCATAAATTTTTGCAGTAATATAAACATCTTCTGCAGAATATATTGCTGCTTCATCAAGTGCAACTTCACAGAAATTTACTTTTGCTTTCCCTGTTACTTCATCATAAGAAATCATTTTATAATCAAAATATTTTTCAGCTAAATCGTCTAAAGAAAGTCATTTTCTTCATGGCTCACTAATATATTCTCACAATAATGTATCATAAAATTTTGCCATAATAATGTATGTTTAATAATATTTAATTTTATTGTATAGTTTTTTTAGAAAAAACAAAATCATTTTTTTTGACAAATAAAAATATTCCCTATAATGCAAATACTGATTTTTCGTGGTGTAGCTCAGTCTGGTAGAGCACTTTTCTTGAAAAAGAAAAAAGGCCGGGGGTTCAAATCCTTCCACTACGACCAATTTTTGTTAAAGTATAGTGATTACCGTCATTATTTGCTTTAGCTAAAAATTCCTAAACTTACCGGTTTAGGATATAAAACCAGAGAGCCCATCATAACTCTCTCTGGTTTTTCTTTTTTTATTTTTGTGTCATTTGTTTTAAAATATTAATGACTTCATATCTTGTAATTTCTTTATTTGGAAAAAATAAATTATTTGAAAGAGAAAAAAAATTATTATTTAATGCGTATTCTACATATTTAGCATACCAATCTTTTCCAGATACATCTCAAATATTTTTTGTATAATTATTTCAAACTTCTCAAATAAATAAAAGTAAAATCATTTTTAAAGCTTCAACTCTTGTTACACTTCCATTTGGATTAAACTTTGTATTTTGTGTAGAAATCATCTTAAGTTGCACTCCAGTATTAATATATTTTTTTTGCCATCATACTTTTAAATCTGTAAAATAATCTGTTTGATCTTCTGAAAGTTTTGTATTTGAAACAAGAAAAATAAGTTTTAAAAATTCTGCTCTGGTAATTGAACTATTTGGACGAAATGTATCATCTCAAAATCAAGCTATAAATCATTTTTCTGATAAAAATACAATATATTCATATAAAGAATCTGAAGTTTTTAAATCTTTAAATTTTTTTTTTGATTTTCATTATTCATTCAAGAAATAAAACTATCAAGACCTGTATTTTTTATAATGACATTATCATCTGAAGTAAGAATATCTAATTTTTTTTCTTGTGTTACTTCTGATTCTTTTTGTGTTTGTGTTGTTTTTGCATTTTTATCTTCTTGAGTAAATGAATTCGGTGTAACTAAATTATCCCTATCATTTGAAGTTAATAATGTTTCCAAAGGAATTTCAGTCGTTTTTGCTATTGGCGTTTCTTCTTTTATTATAGCTATTTTTTCTTGTATTTCTGGAGTATTTTCTTTCGCGAGAGTATTGACTCCACTTCTATATGCATCTACTCTATCAAGATATACCAAAGGATTTACCGTATACATTTGCGCTTTTTGCTTTCCAAGTCATAAAGTTACTCATCAAGAAAATGTAGTTCCAGCATCACGAGCCTCCGTTCCAGTAAATGGCCAATACGAATGAAATGGAGCTTCTTGTCTATCAATTTGAAAGTGAAGATGTTCTCAAAAACTATTTCCTGTGTTTCCTGTATTTCCTATTGAATCTCATTCTTTTACTGTTTGTCATTCTTTTACTTTTATATTGCTGAGATGTTGAAAACCACTATACAAAGTAGTTGTTTTTTTCATATCATCTGGATGAGGCACGTTTGCATGTTCAATAATAATATATTTTCCATACGCACCATCTTCTCAAACTTTATGAATTACTCCATCAAGAGGAGCAAAAATTTCCTGATTTTTTGTTTCTGGAATAATATCAACTGCTGGATGACTTCCAGCTCATTCAGTAAAATCTCATGTAGTATATGTTCACAAATATACTACTGAAAATCTATGTGCTGTTGATAGTAAATCTTTTGGATTATACCTTTCTTTTATTTTTAGTGGATACATAAAATGAGAAATTAAAAAATAATATTTTTATAACTAGGGATAGTGTAACATAATTTTTCAGCAAAAACAAATAAAAGTAATTGAAAAATCAAAAAAATAGTTATAATATAAAAAATATTATTTTATAGAATATCTATGCTAAAAAAACTCAAAAACCTTTATATTTTTGAATGATTTGAAGACAGCTTTTTGCAAGAAATTCTTAATAATTCTCGCGTAAAAAATTTTAAAGCGAATAGTTTTGTATTTAAAGAAGGTGATAAAACAGAAAATAGTTTTATACTTATAAGTGGAGTGGTAAGTGTTATAAAATCGGGGCAAACTGTAAATACTATTTTTGAATGAGATATTTTTTGAGAAATTGGTTTAGTTTTAAATGAACCAAGAACAGCATCTATAAAAGCTGAAACTGATATAGAAGTATTAGAGATAACTAAAAGTAGTGTAAATAAAATATTAAAAGAACATTCAAACGGAGAATTCATAAAAGTAACTATATTAAATAGAATTATTCAAAATCATAATAGAAAATAAAATGAATAAATTTGATCAAGTTTTTTTTAAAAAATATGTTCCTGAAGGAAGTGAAATGATAGAAATCGCTCACAAACATATTATTATAATCATTGATAACATCATTCTCAATTATTTTTTTTGAGTTATTTTACCTACTTTTATTTATTATAACTCTCTCACTATTCAATCTTTCATTCCTTTTTTTGTATTAGAATTTTTTATTATTTTTGTATTTTTAAAAAATATTTATGATATTTTTAATTGGTATAATGATGTTTGGATTCTTACAAATGATGGTGTTATAGAGCTAGATCGGTCTTTATTTTCAAGTAATTCTACATCGGTAAAATATACAAGTATTGAATGATTAGAACTCATACAAACTTGATTTATCGATACTCTTTTAGGAAAATGAGATATTGTTATTCATAAAGTTGGTGGAGAAAATAATTTTTTACTCAGAGATGCAACTCACGCATTTAGTGTTTTAGAAAAAGTAGACCAAATTCAAAAATCTTTAAAAGAAGAAACAAAAGAAGAAAAAAAAGACGATACTCCACAAAATTTTGAAACTGTTTTAAAAGCACTTTCAGGAGTTGTGGAAGAATATTTATGAAAAAATGGATATAAAGAAGATGACTCTGAAGAAAAAAAGCAACTTATTGATAAAATAAAAAAAATAAATGGTACTATTGATTTAAATAGTGAAAAAAAATAATTTTACAAGTAATTACTCACTCATGGAAGCACTTAAACCTGTTCTCAAAGCCATTCCAAAACTCCCTTGAGTATATCAATTTTTTGATGTTTCTTGAAAAATTATCTATATTGGAAAATCTGTAAACCTTCATTCAAGAGTAAATTCATATTTTAATGGAACTTCAAAACTCAATTTTGCCAAGAAAAAAATGGTTTCTGAAATCAAAAATATTGAAACTATTGTCACCAATAATGCTAAAGAATGTCTGATTTTAGAAACGAGCCTCATCAAAAAACATAAACCAAAATATAATATTTTAATGAAAGATGATAAAAATCATACCTACATAAAAATTACTGATGAAATGTTTCCAAAAATTATCAAAACTCGTATCAAAACAAAATCATGAGTTTATTTTGGGCCATATATTTCTACTACTTATGTAAATAATATTATAAAAACTACCAAAAAAATTTTTTGACATAGAAGTTGTAATATTATATTTGAAGAACAAAATGGAATTCCAAAAATAAAAGTAAATAATGGTTCAAAAATTCCTTGTATTGATTATTATATTGGAAGATGTGCTGGTCCTTGCCTACTTCAAAAGGAAAATATGGATGATTATAATCATTCTATAAACAATATTCAAGATTTTTTAAATGGGAATTTAGAAGAAGTTATCCAAAGTCTCAAAGAAAAAATGAAACAATACGCTCAAAAATTAGAATTTGAAAAGGCTTCTGAATTAAAAGAAGATATTTTATCAGTTGAAAGTTTAAAACAAAATCAAATCGTAAGAGATATTGTCTGATTTGATGCAGATATTATAAATTTTTTAGAAAAATATGATGCTTTTTATCTTTCTAAAATTGAAGTAAGAAATGAAAAAATTGTATGAATTTATAATTATGAAATAGAAAATAAATTAGATGATATTGATGACAGTATCAAATTTTTTATTGAAAAAAGTTATTTAGAAAATAAAGAAAAATTAACTCTTATTCTTCCTCGTGAAATAGAATTTGAAAAAGAATTTTTAACCGAATTAAAACTCAAAATAGAAATTCCAAAAATTTGAGAAAAAACTGATATTTTATGACTTGCCTATAAAAATGCATTTGAATTTGCATATAAAAAACATTTAGAATGACTTTCAGTAAAAGGCTTTACGAAAAAAGATATGAGTGATTTACTGGATATTTTATGATATGGTCAAAGAAATAAAGATATTCTTTTTGAATGTAATGATATTTCTCATATTTCAGGAAATCATACGGTTGCATCAAGAAGTATTATTGAAAATGGAAAAACAGCAAATTCTAAATACAGAAAATTTAAAATAAAAACGCTTGATACAGGTGAAATTAACGATTTTGATTCTATGAGAGAAATTATGACTCGTAGATTATTAGAAATTAAAAAAACTTGATTTGTACCAGATTTAATAATTATTGATGGTTGAAAATGACAACTTTCAAGTGTGGTTGAAATATTAGAAAAAGAAAAGAAAAAAGAGGAAAATAAAGATTTCTTAGGATTATTTGAAAGTATACAACTCGTTTCTCTTGCAAAAAGAGAGGAAGAACTTTTTTTGCCATACGCAAAAGAAAGTATTATTATTTGAAAAGACTCAAATATTCTCAGAATGATTCAAAAAATCAGAGATGAAGCTCATCGTTTTGCTATAACTTTCAATCGTGATAGTCGCATAAAAGCTAGCAAAAAAAATATTTTGGAAGAATTACCTGGAATCGGGCCAAAAACAAGATCAAAACTTTTAAAACATTATGGAAGTATAAGTGACATAAAAAATGATGATGATTTAAAAAAAATACTAAAAAAGTCTCAGATTGAGACTTTGGAAAATCATGGGATAATTTAAATCATTAATATAAACTGGTGTTAACACATAAATAGATATAAATTTTCACTAGAAAAGTATATCTATATCTGAATCAACTGTTATTTAAAATATAATTAAAATTATAACATTTTTTTACATTCTGTTTATCACTTACGAAAAAACTAAAACTAATCTTTTTTTATTGAAACATTTTTTTTAAATTTTCATATTTTTCTTTTTCTACACTAATCCAATCATCTTTTACTAATCATTTGGTATCAGTACTGTCTGGATTCCAACTCCAATAAAAAAAATTATTCAATTTCTTTTTTTTCATATAATCAATCAATGCTATTTGCCATATTTTATCTTTTTGTTCAAAATCTCATCAAAATTCTCATAAAATAATTGTATATTGAAGAGAAAATTTTCAAAATGTATCTTCCCATATTTTTTGCATATTAATGGGAAAATCTTTTGATTCAAAATAATCTCTTGGATAAACTGACGGTCCATATATATGTGGAGATAATACAAGCTTATCTTTAGGAATAATTTTTTCATTAATTGGATAACATTGTATTGGATGGATATTTCCTCACCAAGATTGACTTACTGATGGTTCACAATCATATTTTTCACTTTCCCGTGGATGATTTTTTTCAATTCATTCAACAAAAATTAACAAATCAGGATTTATTTTTAATATTTCTTTCGCTATAGTTTCAACTTGAAATTTCCGATTTATAGAAATATCACTTGTATCATTCCATACTGCATCTCCATGAGGTTCATTTTTTGGGTCTACTCAAAATACATATTTATTTTCTTTATAACGATGAACTAAAAACGTCCAATCTTCTATCCAATTTTCCAAAGTATATCAAGGAATAAAAGGAGTATCCGAAATCTCTTTACAATCTGGAGTATGCATATCTAAAAGAACAAACATTTTATTATCAGTAAATTCTTGGATAATAATATCAAATGCTTCCAATGAATTTTTTCATGTTAATTCAGGGTTTACATACCAAAAATCTTTTATAGGTTCTTTTTTTAAAGTGTTTGGACAAAAAGGAAGTCTGACTGCATTAAATCATAAATCTCTCATTTGTTTTATAATATCTTTATAATTTCTTTCCCGTAATCATCCAGGTATTCTTGAGTCTCAAGCAAATCAAAACCAAT
The DNA here is from genome assembly GCA_034675265.1 of Patescibacteria group bacterium. Lineage (GTDB taxonomy): Bacteria > Patescibacteriota > Gracilibacteria > BD1-5 > UBA6164 > UBA7396. The sequence continues at coordinate 3,644 of JAUCDK010000027.1, read as the reverse complement.
TTACTCATTTTAATTGTACTTGTTTATTTTGACTATCGTATAATTGTCCATCTTTTGCAAAAAAAGGTGGAATTGGATTTTGAGTAATCATTTGTTTTTGAGTTTTTTCATCTTCTATTGTTTCTAATTCTGGGGGTATTTTATTTTTTTCTTTATTTTTTAGAAATTCTTGAAGGTTTTTATTATCATTTTGTTTTGACTTATTTAATGAATTTTGCAGTATTTCTGTTGATTGTTTTTGCGTAGATGGAAGTTCAAATGTTTCTCTATTACAAGATAATAGAATAATAACAAGAAAAAGAAATATTATAATTATTTTTTTCATAAATATTATTTTATATAATTAATAAGCATTACTTCTTCATCTGTTAGTATTCTATTAAAAACTCTTAATTCATCTATATATCAGTTAAAAAATCACCAATCATCTTTTTTTGTTCATATATAAAAATCTCATGTATTATTTACATCAAAAGGTCCATCACTTGCATATCAATTAGGAACTCACTCTTCTACTATTTTTACTCAATTCAAATAAGTTATCATTTGTCAATATGGATCATAAGTTACCATAATATTATACCAAGTTCCGCTATTTGTTTGTACATTCTGAGAATATCCATTCTCTTCTGTTCAATTGTAAAGTTTAAAATTATCACCATAACCTATAAATAAATTATGACTATATGTATTTGATCATGAATGTTTTGAATATAAGTTCATTTCTTCATAATCTACAGAGTCTCTTTTAAACCAAATAGAAAAACTCATTGATCAAGAAGAATTGATACTTTGAGTCAGAGAAGCAGGAATTCTAAAGTATTTATTATCAGAAAAATACGTTGATTTTCAATGTATTCACTCACTACTATTTCATACAAATGTTCAAGTTCAGTTGTTTCATTCCTCTTGAGGTATTCAATCATTTCCATTATGAGTTAAATCTTTTAATTTTCAATCAGTGGTGGTAGTTTCCATATCCCAATATCAAGCTAATTTATCATCAAATTTTACTAAATTTTTATTTCTTCATATAAAAGCTGTGAGTATAAGATATCCTGTTCCAGTAAATTTCATATCCCCATAATACATATCATATAATTCATCTTTTTGACTAAGTCAAACATCAATACTAACTCAGCTAATAGATAAATTATTTGAAGTTTGTATTAAAATAGGAACTTCTTTTCCTGAAGTTATTTTAGGTATTCTATTTAAAGAATTTGCATACGTTGAATTAATAATATATCATGCAGCTTGATTTTCCTCAAAGTAACCTAAAATACTAAATTTCTTTTTATTTATGGAATATATATATTCTCATTTATCTAAAGGATCTTGTGGTTTTTTTGATATATTTAATAATTGAGTTATTGAATCTCATATATATCCTTGGTATCAAAGAGAATTTCCACTAAAACTTATTTCTGTTGGATTATCAGGCATAGGATATGAACCAGTTTTTAACACATGTAATTCTAAGCCAGTTTCAATATTTTTTAAAGTTGTCACTCTATTCGCATCACGACTTGATTTTAAATAAGAAGAAAAACTGATAAATGCAATCGTTGCAAGAATAGTTAAAATAGTTATCACAATGATTAATTCAACCAATGTAAATCATTTATATTTTTCTATTTTCATAACAAAAATTTATTAATAAATATAATCAATGTGTATTATAATGAATTTTACATATATATCAATATTTTAAATTCTCTCAACTCTACTTCAACTTCTATCATCAATTATTTTGTATCAGTTTTCTAATAATTCATCTCTAATTTTGTCAGCTAAAGTGAAATCTTTAGCTTTTTTTGCATCATTTCTTGCCTTAAATTTAGCTAAAATATCGTTTGGGATTTCCTCACTTTTTAAAATTTCAAAATCTAAAACACTTAAAACACTATCAAAAGTCTTAAACATTTCAAGTAAACTTTGTGCTTCAGCTAAACATAAATCTCAACTATCAATTTGAGTATTAGTATATGTTATAAAAGTAAAAAACATACTTATTGCTTCTGGCATATTGAAATCATCTTCTAAACTTTCTATATAATCTGAAACTATTCCCTGCATATCTTCCCTAAAATCTCTTCTAACTTTTTGCTCTTTTAAAGTTCAAGATTCAAGTAATCTATTTAATTTTTTAAGTGATTCATCTATTTTTTTAATTGCATTGAAATTTTGTTCTAATTTATCAAAAGAAAAATCAACACTATCTCTATATCTAGCATTCATAAAAGAAAGACGAATAGCTCTATATAAAATAGAACTTGAAATATTTTTATATTTTTCTTCTAAATCTCTAACTGTGTAAAAATTATTTGCTGATTTAGCCATTTTTTTACCATCAACTGTTATATGTCCAGAATGAAGCCAATATTTTGAAAATGTTTTTCAAGTATATCACTCAGTTTGAGCAATTTCATTTTGATGATGAGGAAAAATATTATCAACTCATCACATATGTATATCTATTTGAGGTCAAAAATATTTCATATTACAAGCTGAACACTCTATATGCCAACCTGGTCTTCATTTTAAGACTTTCTTTTCTCAAGCAAAATCAAACTCTCACATCCAAAAATTTTCTCCATCTTCATCTTTCCAAGCTTTCCATAAAGCAAAATCAGCTGCATTTTCTTTATCATATTCATCATTATTGATTCTCACTGAAGTTTTCATTCCAGAAAAATCAAGATGAGCTAAATTTCAATATTTTTTAAATTTTTTAATTTCATAATAAATGCTTCCATCATCTCACAAATAAGCGTATCATCTTTTTATAAGTCAATTTATCATTTCAACCATTTCTGGAATTAGTCATGAAATTGGAGCAATATTATCAGCCAAAGTAATGTTTAATTTACGCAAATCTTCTAAAAAATAATTTGAATATTTTTGAGTATATGATAATAAATTTTCTCAAGCTTTTTGACTATCTCTTATAGTTTTATCATCAATATCTGTAATATTCATAGTTGTTTTTGCTTTGTATCCTAAAAATTTCAAAGCTTTTATCACATAATCTTCAAAAATATATGTTTTTAAATTTCCTATATGAGCAAAGTTATATGGAGTTGGTCAACAAAAATAAACTTTTACTTCTTCTTGCCTGAGTGGTTTAAATTTTTCTTTTTGTAATGTAAGTGTATTGTAAATATGAAGCATAAAAATTGGATTATAAAATTAATTTTGTTTTGAATTTTTTCTTTGTTTTAATTTTTCAAGCATCATTCTTGAAACTTTTATTGGGTCACAATAGTTTTCTTTTTTCCCGTCTATAACAGCATTTGGTCAAATCTTACAATCTCATAAACATGGGCAAGTTTCAACAGAAACATTTTTTAAATCAAATTTTTCAATATCTCAAGCAACTCTTTTCAGTATATATTCACTAAATCTTGATTTACATGACTTTCAAGTACACACTTGTATTTTCATTTTTTTTCTTATTAATCATAAAATATCTAGGTTATTATATGAAAATAATCTTTTTTTACAAAAAAATTTGCATAATATTTTTTTTCCATATAATAACAAAGCTTTGAAGGCAAATATACGCCGGGTTAGCTCAGTGGTAGAGCAGCGGACTGAAAATCCGTGTGTCGCAAGTTCAATCCTCGCACTCGGCACCATTT
>JAUCDK010000026.1:0-15432 GCA_034675265.1 Patescibacteria group bacterium | reverse complement strand
AAAATGGAAAACAAACAAAAAATTTTAAAAAGAAATTATTCTGTTAATGCTAGCAATTTCAAGAACAACTTACAACCGAAACTACCAGACTTGAATCAATAATTTTAAAAACCTTCTCAAGTAAAAAATTTTTAAAATGTGTAGCAGTCCAATCGGCACTCATCGCTTAGCGAAGGCTACGTATTTACTTAAGTTCTAACTGTTGACTAAGCAAAAGTTGGAGCAAAAGAAGGAGTTAAAGCTTTTTTGAAAGCATTTAGACCTGCAGCAATTCTATTGTTTGCATTTATTGTTGTTTATGATTGATTGTGGAAGCCATAAACATCTCCCAAATAGCATACATGACCATCAGTTCTCAAAGTAGAAACCATAAATGACCCCATGTGAGGTTATTATATAGATTTTTAAAAAATTACAATTTTTTTTGACTTTTAAATTATATTTTATAGTATATTATAAGTATATATTAAAAATATTTTATGAAAAAAGATATAAATTTTTTGAATATTGATAAGCAAAATGAATTATTTTTATTAACGGAAATTATAAAAAATTGTTGAAATAAAATCTTATTTGCTGAGCAAATTATTGTTTTCTGAGAATATATTTGTGAAAATAAAAGTATTCCTAATTTTGTTCAAGAATGAGAGCAAAGAATTCGATATTCTGAGCAATTAGATATTTTGGTGATTACAAAAAAGCCTTCACCAGAAAAAAATATGAAATTATTACGAGAAATTACTTGAAAAATAAAAAGTGCAAAAGAAATTTCTTCGTTTGTAAATATTTTGGTGGAAGATATTTATAGTTTTCGACAATGAATTAAAGAATGACAATATTTTTATTTAGAAATTCTTACATCTTGAATTTTACTTTATGATACTGGAAAATATCATATAAAAACAAATCCATATTTAACCCAAGACGATATTTATGCCATTAAAAAAGAAGATTTTTTTGCTTGGTCAGAAATTGCAGAGGAATTTTTTATTGATTATCAAAATGCCTTTCAAAGAGAAAGTTTTCAAATGGCGATTTTTTATCTTCATCAATGTGTAGAATTGTCTATGACCTGCTATTTAATTGTAAAAACTTGATACAAACCGAAAACTCATGATTTAGAAATTTTGTATTCTTATTTAAAAACTCATTCTCAAAAATTTAATAATTTTTTTGATTTAAGTTTGGAGGATAATTATTTTCAATTACTCAGATGAGCGTATATCAATTCAAGATATAATAAAAAATATCAAGTGAAAAGGGAAGAGTTAGAATTTATTGAAAAAAAAGTCATATTTTTAAAGGAATGTGTGAAAAAATTATGTTTACAAGAATTAATAAAATCAATATGAAACCAAGAGAAAAGTTAGAAAAATATGGAGTACATTATCTTTCTTGATCAGAATTAGTTGCAGTTATTTTATGAAGTTGAATTGCTGGAATAGATGTATTTCAACTTTCAAAAAAAGTATTTTCTGTGATTGAAGAAAAAAAAGAATATTTACAATTTCAAGATCTACTTGCTATTAAATGAATTTGAAAAGTCAAAGCTATGCAAATAATGGCAAGTTTTGAATTAGCAAAAAGATATTTTGTAAAAAATGAGATTCAAATAAAAAATCTTTGAGATGTTTTGGATGAAGTAAAAGAATATAGAAGTAAAAAACAAGAATATTTTGTAACACTTACTTTGGATGGAGCTGGAAGACTTTTAGATAAAAGAGTGATTACCATTTGACTTCTTGATCAAACTTTAGTACATCCAAGAGAAGTTTTTTCTCAGGCTATTGAAGAAAGAGCACATTCAATTATTTTTGTTCATAATCATCCGTCAAATCAAAAACTTCCAAGCTCTGAAGATAAAGAAGTAACAAAAAATCTGCTTGATGCAGCAGAAATTTTATGAATCCAAGTATTAGATCATATTATTATTACCAAAGATGATTATTTTAGTTTTAGAGAAAATAACATATTATCATAAATTATACTCTCATTTGTCCTAGTATTTCAGCAATTCTTTTGATAAAATCAGCAGGAACTTCTTTTAAAAAATTAGGCTTTTTATTATTAAATAATGCAAGTTCTTCACATATTCTATTTGCATCTTCGCCATCACTTGGAATATATGGCATATTGTTGTTGTCCATAAAATTTTATAAATAATAAATATTTCTGTTTTATAACTAAAAAAATATAAAAAGCAAGTTTTTTAATCAATTTTGGAAATATTTGGAGATGTTTTTTTGGTTTTTATTTTTTCAGGAACATCGAGAGATTTTTGAATCCAAACTTTTAACTCATCACTATTTTCTAAAATTTCTTCTGGAAGTCTATAATAAGACATTTGTCTGATTTGTCATTTTACAGTATATGTAAATGGTTTTGAAAAATTTTCTAAGTAATCTTGTATATTGTTTGCTCAAGTTTTGAAATAAAATTCATCTTCAATCAGAATTGCAAACATTTTTCAAAATCTATAAATTCCCCATCAAGAAAACATACTTTTGGCTCTGTATCATATTTCATCAAATAGTAAATCTTCTAAAAAATATTTCAAAATTTCAGGGAGTTGTTTTTTATTCATATATTTTTTTACTTTTTATGCTAAAAAATCTTCTAGGGTAATTATGGTTACTCATAGTGAATTTGCTTTTTCTAATTTACTTCCTGCTTTTTCTCCTGCAAGAAGCGCATCAGTATTTTTTGAAACACTTCACACAAAACTTCATCACATATTTTCAAGTTTTTCTATGAGTTGATCACGAGAAAATCATTCAAAACTTCACGTGATACATATTTTTTTTCCAGCATATTTTCCACCAATAACTTCTTTTTTAAATTCAATAGTAATAAAATTTAGTAATTTTTTGAGTAATAATTTATTTTCTTTTGATTCAAAAAATTGAGAAATATTTTTTGCTGTTTCTTCTCCAATATCTTGAAGTGCAAATAATTCTTCTTGAGAAAAATTAAAATGTAATAATTCATCATTTGAATTAATAATTTTTGATAATTCTTTTGCTGATTGTGGTCAAACTCAAGGAATATTAAGTGCAACTAAAAAATTTACTATTTTTTGAAATTTTGCTTTTTGTATAGATTCAAGTAAATTATTTACTGATTTTTGTTTGTATCAAGGAAGTGCTAAAAGTTCTTCCTTTTTTTCATTTAAAGTGAAAATATCGGCTAAATCGACAATAAATCATTCTTTTAAAAAAAGTTCAACTTGTTCTTTTCCAAGTCCATCAATATCAAATCATGATTTTCAAACGCTATAAATAATTTTTTGTTTGATTTGTTCAGGACATAAAAGAGAATTTGGACAATACATTCTTACTTTTTCTTCATCTTGCAATAAAATTGCATTACAACTTGGACAAAATTTTGGAATATCTATATCAGTTTCGTTTCCAGTTCTTGTTTCTTTTGTAACTCAAATGATTTTTGGAATAACTTCTCAGGCTCTTTTTATAAAAATATTATCTCAAATTTTTACTTCTAAATTTTTAATTTCATCATAATTATGAAGCGTTGCTCTTTTTACTGTTACTCAAGTAATAAAAACTGGTTCTAAATTTGCAACTGGAGTGATAGTTCCAGTTCTTCCAACTTGATGTTCTACAGAAAGTATTTTTGTAGTAAGTATTTCAGCTGGGAATTTATATGCAATGGCGTATCTTGGATGATGAGCAGTGAAACCAATATCTTGCCAAAGTTCGACATTATTTACTTTTATTACCAAACCATCAATGTCAAAATCAAGAGATTCTCTAATATTTCAAAAATTTTCTATACTTTTTACTACTTCAAAAATATTTTCACACGCCACAAAATAACTTGATATTTCAAATCAAAAACTTTCTAAATCTTTTATTGTATCAAAATAAGTTTCTTTTTGTTCTTTGATTCTAAATTCTTCAAAATTGGCTAAATCATAAGAGAAAAATTTCAAATTTCTGCTTGCAGTAATAGATGCATCAAGAAGTCTTAAACTTCCTGATGCTGCGTTCCTTGGATTTGCAAAAACTTTTCCACCATTTTCTAGTGCTTTTTTATTGAGAGATTGAAAAGATGAAATTGGCATAACAACTTCTCATCTTACTTCTAAATGTTCTTTATATGAGATATTTTTAGGAATATTATGAAGTGTTTTTATATTTTCAGTTACATCTTCTCATTCCACTCAATTTCCTCTGGTAATAGCTTGTGTAAGCTTTCCATTTTTATAAATAAGCTCAACTCCAAGTCCATCAAATTTGAACTCAATAACATAAGGAATATTTTTTTCACTTGAAAGTCATAAAACTCTTTTGATTCTCATATCAAAATCAATTAAATCTCATTCATTATAAGTATTATCAAGTGAAATCATTGGGCGAGAATGTTTTACTTTTGCAAAAGTTGATCCTGTAACGTCACTTCCTACTTTGAGAGTTTGAGCTTCTTGTATTCAAAATTTTTCTTCTAAAAATTGAAGTTTTTTAAAAAGTTCATCATATTCAAAATCACTTATAATAGGAGTTTCTTTATTATAGTACAAGTCAGAGTGATATTTTAAAAGTTCAGCTAATTTTTGTATATCTTCTGATTGGAAAAGCTTTTCCTCTAGTTGTAAATAATGTTTTGAGAGTTCTAATTGGTTCATAATATGTATATTATTTGTATTCTTTTAAATAATTGGTTAAAGTAGGACTGTTCCAGGTTCAAAAACTTTCTTCTGTAATTTGAATATAATCACATACTCAAACTGATTTATCATAAAATGTTTGTATTCTTTCTGGAGTTATTTCTGATGAATTTGGTAATAATCCAACACAATATAATTCTATTCCGAGAGTATCTTTATATTGTATTGCTTGATTCATTTTTGCTAATTGGTTATCATAATCATAGTATTGAGTTGCAACTGCATGAGGATTATATACAAAACTTTCTAATAAATAAGCATCTCATGACTTTAAAGTAGTAGGACTTTCTCAATTATTTACTCAAAATACATCATCAACTCCCCAAGAATTCATCATAACTTTTAATCCTTTACTATGAGCATAATTGATTGCTGTATTTTGATGATTTCTCACACTTATTTCATCTTCAAAATCATATTCATCAATTAAAAAATCATATCCTGCTTCATCAAAGAAAATTCCTTGCACTCATAAATCTTTCCAATTATCAATAGCAGTTTCAATATCAGAAACATCATTCATAAGAGTAATATATCAGTAAGAAACTCAAGTATATCATGAAAATCATTGTGGAGCATACCACAAAATATCTGCTCCTGTTCCATGTAAAATAGTTTTGGTATTTTGATAATCTTCATGAGCTGGATTTCCTATATCTTCTCATAAAATAATAGTATCGTATTCATTGAAATCTTGAACTATTTTATCAAGATGATAGTCATTTATTCAGTTATTTAAAGAACTTGGATATCAATAATAAATTCATAATTTTTTTGTATTTATGGAATGAATATATTTTTTTCAAAATATTTTTTCTCATATTTTTTGTTTTTCATATCCTAATTTATTAGATAATTCACTCAATTGATTTTGATTATATGTGAGTAAAATTCCTGTTAATGTAACATTTTTTCCCGTAATATCTTTGAGAAGTTCATCTTTTGTTTCTCATAGTTGTTTTGAATTATATAAAAATTTTGGTTCATTTTGAATAATATCTATAGTTCCAGTTTGTGAAAAAATGAGACTTGGTAAATTGATAATATATTTTACATTTGCTCCTGAATTATAGATGAGAAGTCAATCATAATTTCATATCATATGAATATTTTTATTTTCTTTGGCATATACATTTTGTAAGAAAATATTTCAAGCATATACTTGATTTTCCAGAAAAGTAGCAATTTGGTAATCTTTTTGATCAAAAGAAACTCAATACAGATAAGAGTTATTATCTGGATCTGTTATTTTACCATTTAAGTCAATAAGACTTGAAATATTTTTTCATATTTTTCAATATGAATGAAGTATGATTCCATCAATTATTCAGGTTCAATATATTTCTTCTTGATTTAAAGCTGGAAACTTTCAAGTTTTTAACGCAAAAATATTGAGTCAAGACTCAATATTTTTTAAAGTAGCAAGTTTACTTGCATCTTTTGATTGAGCTATAAAACCTTGAAAAGATATAAAGCTAATGATAGCTAGAATAGCTAAAATAGTAACTACTATAATAAGTTCAATTAAAGTAAATCAATATATTTTTTTGAGTATAATCATATAAATAAAATTATAAAAATAATAATATATTATAGATACAATTTTATTATTTTTTAAGATTAAAGCAAGTTTTTTCTTTATTAGATAGTTCTAAAATTGATCAAAATATAGTCACAAAATTTAATATTTCATAAAACATAAAGTTAGGATATATAAAAATGGATAATCTTTTGATTTTTCATTTTGATATGTATAATATAAACAATAATTTTAACAAACCAATATGAAAATATTTCACTTTTCTGACACACATCTTTGAATTACTTTAGAAAGTACATATCGTGAACAAGATTTTTATAAAAACTTTGAAACAGTAATTGAAAAAATTCTCACTATAAAACCTGATGTTGTTATTCATTCTGGAGATTTATTTCATACTTCAAAACCTTCTAATAAGGCAATTTCTGTTGTGGTGGAAAACTTTCTCAAACTAGAAAAAGCAGGAATAAAAGTCATTATTATTGCTGGAAATCATGACACACCAAGACTTTCTCTTACAACTCATCCTTTTGAAATATTTCAAAGTATGGAACATTTTTCTACTTTTTATGAACCAAATATTCAAAATATTCAAATTCAAGATATAAATTTTGTGGTACTTCCACATATTCATGATGAAACTATTTTTAAGGAATCTTTTGCAAAAGCAGAGATTTTTATGCAAGAATGAAAAAAAAATATTTTTATCAGTCATTTTGGTATTTCTGCTGCAGAATATGATGAATACACCGATGAAATTAGTGGAGTAAATATTACTATGGAAGAACTAAAAATATTGAAAAAATTTGATTATGTGGCACTTGGGCACTATCATAAACAATTTTGTATTGGAAATATTTGTTATCCAGGAAGTATTGAACATACGAGTTTTAACCAAAAAAATTATAAAATTTGATATAATATTTTTGATACAGAAACTAGAAAAAGAGAAAGTTTTGAATTAACTTCAAGACCAATGATAGATTTGTGAAGTATTGATTGTAGTGAAATCTTAACAACACAAGATTTATTAGAACATTTAGAAAGAAATATTGATAAAAATCTCATTCAAAATGCGATGGTAAAAATAGTTTTAGAAAATATGCAAACAAAACTTTTACTTGAATTTGATGAAAAAGTATTTTTAAATTTTTTCAAAGAAAGTTTTTATTTTGAATACAAAAAAATAAAATTAATTTCTGAAAAATATGTATGAAATACTATAAATCAAAGCTCAAATATTATTTTGGATAACTTTGAATGATTTTTTGATACATATAATTTTCCTGAACATGTAAAAAATACTAACGAATTAAAAGAAGAACTCAAAGAAAAATTAAAACAAGCATAATATTTTATTTCTACTTTTATTATTTATGATAATAGATACACATACTCATATATATTTAAACAAAAAAAAATCTCAAGAAGAAATTCTTTCTTGATTAAAAGACGATAATATAAAAAAAATTATTTCTATTGGAATTGATTTAAAAACAAGTCAAACTTCCATTGATTTAGCAAGACAAAATAAAGGAATTGTCTATGCAACTGTTGGAATCCATCCAACAGATGTTTGACAATATAAACATGATTTAAAATGAACTATCAATCAACTAGAAAGAATGATTTTAGATAATATTGAATATGTAAAATGAGTTTGAGAGTGTGGATTTGATTTTCATTGGATAAATGCAGAACATTTTGAGGAGGAAAAACAAGTTCAAGAAGAATTTTTTAAAGCTCAAATTGAATTAGCAAAAAAATATTCTCTTCCAATTATTATTCATACCCGTAAAGCAAAAGATGAAACTTTAAGAGTTTTAAAGGAAATGGACGCGAAAAAATTTGTATTACATTGTTTTTCTGAAGATTTAGATTTTGCATTTAAAGCGATTTATTATAGTGAAGAATGTAAAGTAAGTTTTTCAGGAATTGTAACTTATAAAACAGCTCATGATGTACAAAAAACAGCTGCAAATATTCCACTTGATAGAATTTTAGTAGAAACCGATTGTCCATTTTTACCTCCACAACCAGTAAGATGACAAGAAAATTTACCAAATAATACGAAATATAATTTAGAAAAGGTTTTTGAACTCAGACAAGAAAATGGAAAAAATGAAACTTTTGAACAAGTAGAAAAACAAGTATTTGAAAATTCAATTGATTTTTTTAATTTAGTATAAAAATATGACTTTTATAGCATTTCCTTTTGAAAAAATTCTTGATTGGTATAGATGAAATGGTCGTCACGAATTACCTTGGAGACTCAAACAAACGCCATATCATGTTTGGATTTCAGAAATATTTTTGCAACAAACACAAGTTTCTCGTGTAGAATCTTATTTCAAAAAAGTTATAGAAGCATTTCCAAATATTGAAGCTTTTGCAAAACTTTCGTATGAAGATTTTTTTCCGTATTATGAAGGACTTTGATATTATTCAAGAGCAAGAAATATGCTCAAAACTGCAAAAATAGTTACTGAAAATTATCATTGAGAATTTCCAAATAATTATGATAATTTACTTAAATTACCTTGAGTTTGACCTTATACAGCTCAAGCTATTTTATCATTTTGACACAATCAAAATATTCTTGCTTTTGATACAAATATTGAAAAAATATTTGCTCGTTATTATTTAGGAAGTAGATTTAAAAAACTTTCAAAATGAGAAAAAAATGAGATTCAAAAAGCATTTGAAAAAACTTGAATTTCTGGAAGAGAAATAAATGCAGCATTAATGGATTTTTCTTCTTTTATTGATAAAAATGAAATCTCTCAAATTGATTTTGAAAATTATCCATTAAAAGAAAGTATATTTTATAAAGAAAGAGGGAAAAATGAAATAAAACCAATTAAAATCACAGAAAAATTTAATAAAAATGAAGCTGAAATAGTTGTATTTCTTCATAAAGATCACAAAATATATTATTCAAGTGATTATGATAATTTTTTGCCTTTTGAGCTCGGACAAAGTGGGGAAGACCACAGACATTTTATAAAAGATTATTTTCTCCAAAATTATTGACTTTCACTTTCAGTTCGTCCTGCGTTTAAAAAATGAAAAAAAGTAGGGAAAACCTACTTTTTGTATCATGCACAAATTCAAAAATGAACCTCAAAATTTTGAGAATTTATGAAAGACGATTATAATGAATATGTATGAAATTTTCTCTAAAGTCATAATAATTTATTCACTTTTTCTGCTATATCATCTTTGTGAGAATCATATGTTCAAATATTGTTCATATCGTTTTCTCTTTGGGCAAATAAATTTTCAATATCTTCTGGTGTATTTCCAGCTTTCAGAAGTTTTAATCTATATGCTTCAACTATAGGATCTCAAGGAATATATATTTCTCTTTTACTTATATTTTCTTTACTCATAGGATTTATATTTAGGAATAAAATAGAGAATTAATTTTTTTCTTTTGGAGGAAAATAATACGATGCTAAAGCTGATGTTACTAAAAATCCAATAATAATACCTAACGAAACTACAATCGGGAATTTATAAAATTCTCAAATCAACATTTTTATTCAAACAAAAGTTAAAATTCCAGCTAATCCGTATTTTAAATAAACGAATTTATCTATAATTCAAGCAAGTGCAAAATAAAGCGATCTCAGCCCCAGAATAGCAAAAATATTTGAAGTATAGAGGATAAACATATTATTTGAAACTCATAAAATAGCAGGAATTGAGTCTACTGCAAATATTAAATCAGTAAATTCTATCATCACGAGTGCTAAAAAGAGAGGAGTTGCATATTTTTTTCCATTTTCTATAGTGAAAAATTTTCCACCATCTTCATTTTTTGTTATAGGAACTATCTTTTTTACAAGTTTCACTATCATTTTACTTTCAAACTCAATTTCTTCTTTTCCTTCAAAGAGCATTTTTATAGCAGTAATAATAAGGAAAACTCAGAAAATATACATTACCCAATGAAAACTTTCAATTATTTTTACTCCAGCAAAAATAAAAATTGCTCTCATGATTAATGCTCATAAAATTCACCAAAAAAGTATTTTATGTTGGTAGATTTTTTTGACTTTAAAGTAAGAAAATATTACCACAAAGACAAATAAATTATCAACACTAAGTGATTTTTCAATAATATATCAAGCACTAAATTGTAATGCAAGTTCTTTTCACATCGTAAAAAATAATATAATGTTGAAAATTACAGCAAGTCCAATCCAAACTCCACTCCAAATCATAGCTTCTTTTACAGAAATTTCATGATTTTTTCTATTAAAAACTCACAAATCCAGAGCCAGCATAAATATGACAAATACTAAAAATGCTATCCAATAATATAACATAACTTTTTCTTTAAGATATAAAATTTTAGTGAATATAAGATTTTTGATATAAATTGCAAATTTTAGTTTTTCACAAAAAAATCAAATATTATTTTCTATTTTAGAAAAAATCCATATCTTTATAAAAATATTTTTTAAGAATATACAATGAATTTAAATCCAGAACAACAAAAAGCAAAAAATCAAATCAATGGACCACTTCTGATTCTTGCTTGAGCTTGAAGTTGAAAAACAGCAACTCTTACTGCAAGAATTGAATATATGATACAATCAGGAATTCCTTCAAATTCTATTTTAGCAGTTACATTTACCAATAAAGCTGCCAAAGAAATGAAACACAGAGTTGCAAAAGTTCTTTGAGTTGATTATCAAGTGAGTCCTTATAAAAATAGAAATCTTCCAATGATTGGAACATTTCATTCTATTTGAGTCTATATTTTAAAAGAAAAAATTGAAACTATTGGACGGAATAAAGATTTTGTTATTTATGATGAATCAGATAAACTTTCAGTTTTAAAAAGTATTATAAAAGATGAAATGTGATTGGATGAAAAAAAATATCCTCCTCGTTCAATTGGAAGTTTTATTTCAAATGCAAAAAATGCTCTCATTACAGCAGAAAGATATGGATATCATGTGGATAGTCATATTAAAGAAATTGTTGCAAAAGTGTATGTTATTTATGAAAAAAAATTAAGTGAAAATAATGCACTTGATTTTGATGATATTTTAGTAAAAACTCTTGATATTTTAAAAGTTCCAGAAAATTTGGAATATTACCAAGAAAGATGGAAATATATTATGGTGGACGAATATCAAGATACGAATGCACCACAATATGAAATTGTAAAACTTTTAGCAACTAAATATAGAAATTTAGCAGTCGTTTGAGATGATTGGCAAAGTATTTATTCTTGGAGATGAGCTGATATGAGAAATATTTTAAATTTCCAAAAAGATTATCCAGATGCAACTATTATCAAATTAGAACAAAATTATCGTTCTACAAAATATATTATTCAGGCAGCAAATGAAGTGATTAAAAATAATAAATCATCGCTTGATAAAACACTTTTTACTGAAAATGAACCAGGAGAAAAAATTACTTATATTGATGCTCCAACTGATAGACTTGAAGCAAACACAATTGCAAAAATTATAAAAGAAAAATGATTTAATTATTTTGAAAATCTTATTTTGTATCGTACAAATTCTCAATCAAGAGCTTTAGAAGAAGCTTTAATGATAGAAGCAATTCCATATAAAGTTATTTGAGGACTCAAGTTTTATGACAGAATGGAAGTAAAAGATATGATTTCATATTTAAGAGTGATTCACAATCCAAATGATGTGGTTGGAATGAAAAGAATTATCAATGTTCCAACTCGTAAAATTTGAGCCACAACATTAGCAAAACTTGATGAATATAAAAATGCTTTTGGAGCCACTTATTTACAAATATTTGAAAATATTGATGAAGTTGATGAACTCAATTCTGGAGCAAAAAAAGCAGTATATGCATTTTATCAAATATTTATAGAATTAATGGACGCTTCAAAAAGACTAGAAGTTTCAGATTTAATTGATTTTATAATTGAGAAAATTTGATATGAAAATTATCTCAGAGACGATGCAACAAAAGATGAATTTGAAGCAAGGATGGATAACTTAAAAGAACTAAAAAATGTAGCTTCTACATATAACTGAATGGATCCAAGAGACAGTTTAGCACAATTTTTAGAAGAAGTTTCTCTTCTTACTGATATGGATAATAAAGATGATGGAAGTAATTTTGTTACACTGATGACGATTCATACATCAAAATGACTTGAGTATGAAAGAGTATTTTTAACTGGACTGGAAGAATGACTTTTCCCAAGTGCAAGGTCAATGTGAGAATTACAAGAATTAGAGGAAGAGAGAAGGCTTATGTATGTTGCCATGACCAGAGCCAAAAAAGAACTTTATATATCAAAAGCATCAGAAAGATTTCAATATGGAAGTTATGTTACCAATCCAGCATCAAGATTTATAAAAGAAATTAATCCAGAATATTTAGAAAATTATGTATTTTCTGAAAGTATTACCAATAATTTTTTCTCAAATAATTATGGAATTCCAGATCATGGAGAACCAGTATTTAAAGTGAAAAAAACACTTGTTGAAAATGATGTTTCGAGTTTTGATATTTGAGATAAAGTAAATCATCCAAAATTTTGATTTTGATATATTATTTCTTTATCTTGAGATTTAGCAGAAATAAAATTTGGAGCTGCTTGAGTGAAAAAAATGAATATAAAAATCGCACCAGTAAAAAAATTGTAAGAGCAAAAATAAATATTTTGACTTTTTTAAAATAATAATTATAAATAGACTATATATTATATATCTCTCTTTGTTATGGAAGAAAGAAAGTCATGAATAGAAATACATTATCAGTCAGAATGTCAAACTCACAATACAAAAAACAGTTTTTCTTCTTGAGAAAAATGTAAATCATATTGTAGTTGAAAACTGAGCAATAAAACTTGTGGAAGAATTGATGATTATTGCAGAAATTTATCCAATTGTGATGAACAATATCAAGCTGATTATAAAATTGCTCATCTTCAAGCTCAAACTCAAGAAATGTTAGAACAAATAGAAAAAGATAATGAAGCTATTTCTCATATTTATTAAAAAATCTCCCTAAAAGGGAGATTTTTTATAACATAATTTCTAAAATACTCATTCAATTTTTAATATATTCTTCATCTTTTCCAATAATTTTTATGATAGAAGATTTTTCAAGTAGTTCATTTGTTTCAAAAGTTTTTGCTATAGAAAAGCTTTCTTTATCAAATATTTCAGCTGAATATTCTTGAATAATTTCTTCTAATTCTTCTTCATTTTGAATATCATTTTCTAAACTGATACAAATTCCATTGAGTAATAATCAAAAATTCTTCAAATCGTAGTTTTTTTCTACTAAATATTCTAAAAATACCACTTCATTTTCTTCATTTATAAATGTATTTGGAATCATAACATCTCAAAGATTTATATCCAAACTATCAAGAGGAAGCGCAGTTCCAATATGAAAAAATTTTACAATTTCATAATTTTCTTTTGCATAATCAATAATTTTAGAAACATCTTCTCAAAACATAAGTACAATATTTGAATCAACTTCAAGTTTTGAATATATTTCTATATTTGTAACTTTTTCTTTTAATGAAAGTCATAAATTTTTAAGAATTTCATTTTTTATATTTTCATCATTCGTGTGTATAATTTTTGCAAAAATGTTCATATTTTTTTTGTTAGTAATATTTGTGACATACTATATAGATAAAATTGAGATTTTCAAAAAATATTTATAAAATACTTTTTCTTGCAAAAACTTCAAAAATCTTATAATAAAAATCACTAAAATTAAATAATTCCCAATGAAAAAAATATATTTAATTGATTGAAATTCTTTTATTTATCGTATGTTTTTTGCTATTCCAGAATTTAAAACAGCTGATGGAGTTTTTGTAAATGCACTGTTTTGAATGGCAAAATTTTTTGTATGACAACTTGTAAAAGAAAATCCTGATTATCTCGTTTTCATAAAAGATGCAAAAGGTGAAAATTTTCGTCATCAGATTTATGCTGATTATAAGGCAACTCGTGAAAGAATGCCTGATAATTTAAGAACTCAAATTTCACTTATAGAAGAAATGATTACAAAAATGTGACACCAAATTGTAGAAATTTCTTGATGTGAAGCGGATGATGTGATTGGAACTTTAGCAGAAAGTTTATGACAAGATAAAAATAATGATGTTTACATACTTTCTGGAGATAAAGATTTGTACAGTTTAACAAAAGAAAATGTAAAAATCTATGATACCATGAAAGGAAAAATCTATGATTATGATTTAGCAAGAACAAAATTTGATGTAAATGCAGAATATATTATAGATTATCTAGCAATTGTATGAGATGCTTCTGATAATATTCCTGGAGTTGCTTGATTTTGACCGAAAAAAGCAGTTGATTTAATTAATACTTATGGAACTTTAGAGGAAATATTTGAACATATTGATGATGAAGATTTTATTTTATCAGGAAAAACTTTAGAAAAACTGCGTGAAAGCAGAGAAATAGCATTTTTATCAAAAAAGCTCGCAACTATTAAAAAAGATGTAGAACTTGATAATTTTTATCTAGAAAATTTTAGATTTGATAAAGATAGTATTCTTAATGATGAAGTAAAAGCATTTTTTAAACAATATGAATTTAATTCACTCTATAAAGAAGAAAAAAAACTTGCTGTTTGGAAAGATTTAGGACTTGATGTAAAAATTATTACACAAACAAAAGATTTAGAAAATCTCAAAACGATACTGAAAAATTATAAAAGAGTGTTTTTTGATACTGAAACTACTTCACTCAATATTATGGAGGCAAAATTAGTAGGAATTAGTTTGTATTTAGATGAGAAAAATATTTTTTATATCAATGTGCTTCATGATTGAGAAAAGATTTCATATGAAGAAAGTAGGGATTTTTTAGAATTTTTATTTTCTCTTGATATAGAAATAGTTGGACATAATTTAAAATACGATTTAGAAATAGTACAAAGACATTTTGATAAAAATCAAGATAATATCTGAATATGAAAAAAATATAATGTTTGACAGTTACAAATTTTTTGATAATATCAATTTTGTTATTTTATAATTTAGAATTATTATGTTTAAAAGAATATTTTTATTTTTACTTACAAATATTGCTGTTTTAGCAGTAATTACCATTGTAATAGCTATTTTAGAAAATGTATTTTGAATTCAAATTTCAGGATACAGTACGAGTTATGTATCTATATTAATATATGCAGCAAT
>JAUCDK010000025.1:0-15589 GCA_034675265.1 Patescibacteria group bacterium | reverse complement strand
TGATTTAATAAAATTTCATCTTTTTTTGATTTCTATATAAAAGTATGCTACAATAACAAGGTATATTTAATAAATGCAAGTTTATGATTATAAAAGATTTACTCAACGCAATACTCGATATAACTACCAAAGAAAAATACCCAGATATTCATCTGAATACCTGATTCCAACCAATGGCAAGAAATAATAATGGAGAAATTATAAAAATAGAAAAAATCAATATTTTATGAGAAGAGCAATCTGCTCCTATTCTAACAAAAGACATGATTAAAAATATTATCATTGAGCTGGTTGGATACAATGGAATGGATAAATTTATGGAACATTTTGAACTTGATAGTTCTTTTGAATACAAAGAAAATTATAGATACAGAGTAAATTGTTATATGGATAGCAATTGATTTAGTGTAGCGATGAGAATCATTCCAAGTGATATTCCTACATTAGAAGAATTAAACTTGTGAGATACAATCAAAGAAATGTGTAATAAATGAAAATGACTCATTCTTGTTACATGACCAACTGGAAGCTGAAAATCAACCAATCTCGCAGCAATGATTGAATACATCAATAAAAATTTTAAAAAACATATTATTACTATTGAAGATCCAGTAGAATTTGCATTTAAAAGTAAAGAAAGCCTTATAAATCAAAGAGAAATATGAAACCATACCAAAGGTTTTGCTCAAGCAATTAAAGCAAGTCTAAGAGAAGATCCAGATATTATTATGATTTGAGAAATGAGAGACCCAGAAACTATCAAAGCTGCTATTACTCTTGCTGAAACAGGACATTTAGTGCTTTCAACGCTCCATACAAATGATACTGTACAAAGTGTTGATAGAATTGTTGATGTTTTCCCAAATGGACAACAAGATCAAATTCGTATGCAACTTGCTATGAGTTTAATTTGAATTATTTCTCAAAGATTACTTCCAAGAATTGACAAAGATGGAAGAGTTCCAGCAAGAGAAATTCTTTTAAATAATGACGCCGTCAGAAATCTCATCATTACTGGAAAAACACATCAATTATATTCTGTAATTGAAGTATCAAGCAAAAGTGGAATGATTTTGATGGATAAATATTTATTATTTCTCTATAAAAAATGAATTATCTCAAAAGACACTCTTATGTCATATGCAAGAGATAAAGATGGTATTGAAATGCTTATAAGCGAAGAATAGTTATGCTCATATTTTTAATCTATAAAATTTAAAAATCATGAAAGAAGTAAGAAAAAATGTTGATATTAATTCTGAATCACTCATTTGACTCAGAGAAAAAGAAGCCAATCATAAATTGGATATGAAACATCTCCAAACTGATGTAGTGAGACAAAATTCACTTCTTCATTATTGTGATATTTTTGAAAAAAGTCCATTATTTGAAAAAAAAGTGATCCAAAAATGAAGCCTTCTTTTTGATGAATGAAGTCAAGATAATAATCTCTATATCATAAAAAAATGACTTTTATCAGTAGAAAAATATACTTCTCAAGACAAAGTTGAAACCAAACAACTTGCTGTATTAAAAAGTTGAGATTTTCTCTGAGAAGCAAGTTTGAGTAAAAATTCTGGAAAAAAAGAAGCGCTTATTAAAGCATTAGAAACATCTGAAATTTTACAAATAGATGGTGCAAATGATGTAAAAAAATTCATTGAAGAAAATCCTTCAGTATGATATGATTTTTTAAAACACATTATTTTAGAAACCAATGAAAGACTTTTAGAAGCAAATAAACTTATTACAAGTCATTATGAAATTGAAAAAGCCATTAATTCTATGAAAGAAATTACACCAAGAAATATTTTTGGATTAATCGATAGAATTAGAAGTATTGTAGATGTTGACTATATTCTTTATTTTGAAAAACATCAAATTATGGAAAATTTTCTCACGCTCAAATATGATTCAAGACAACCAAATAAAATGCAAGATAAAATCTTTGAAAGATCTGGTTATTTTCTCAATCTTGATGAACTTTTTGAAGAATGTAACATCAATTGAGAAGACAAAATCGTTATCAATAAAATAAGTATTTGAAATGAAATATTTTGATATTTAATATTTTGAAGAGAAAAAAGAGCTTTTAATGGAAGTGATAAAAAAACTTTTTCAAGTCTTTCAAATAGTTTAGCTTGAGTCATCAAAAAACTTTTTACCGACAAAGAAAATAGAAATAAAATATATGTAGAAGAAATGAAAAAATAGGGATTAATTATTCCCTATTTTTTTTACTTCAAAATCAAGTAAATTATTTCAAAGCTTAAATTTTACTCTTTCTAAAAATCTATCTATAATCAAATAATCATGATCTAAAATTTCAAGTTTTAAGTAAAGTGATGTTTTTTCAAGTCCTTCTCTTTTTGATAGAATTTCTAAAGTATTAATATTCATATCAAATAATATATCTGATAAATTTTTTAATACTCCTATTTTATTTGCAAATATAAAATTAATATCAAAAATAATATTATTTAATTCATCTCATTCATAATAAGCACTCAGTAATCTATCTTTTGATAATCTATAAAGCGTTTTACAATCCCTGTTATGAATAGTAATCACTCATTTAGAATTAATATATGCAACTATTTTATCAGCTAATTTATCCTGACAACATACTCATACTTTGTATGGCATATTTTTTTCTCCTCCAATAATAATATCTTTTTGAGATTTTTTTTCATCGATTTCAATAGGAATATTTTGGGTTTTATTGAGTGGAGTTTTTGGTTTGTATTGAATTTTTTTCGTTTTAAAAATCTTTTTTACGATTGCTGTTGGATTGGTTGAAAAATTTCCAACTTGTTCTAAAATATCAATTCTTTCATCTACAGAATACGTTCTATCATCAATAGTTTTTAAAACCGTTAAATCTTTATCTAATTTTTCAATACCAGCTTTTCAAAGCAAATTATTCAAAATTTCTCTTCCTCTTTCAATATGTAATTCTCTATCTTCATTTCTTAAAAAACTTCTGATACAATTTTTTGCTTTTGTAGTTTTTACAAAGGAAATATAAAATGGATTTGGTTTTTTATTTTTATCCGTAATCACTTCAACAACATCTCCATTTTTCAACTCTTTATCAAGAGGTGAAGGTTGACCATTAATTTTTGCAATAGTAATATGATTTCATAAATCAGTATGAATTTCATATGCAAAATCTATTGGAGTTGACCCAGCAGGAAGATTAATATTATCTCATCTCGGAGTCAGTACAAAGATTCTATCCTTAAATAAATCTATTTTTAATGAATCCATAAATTCATTATTTCCAAGATTTTCAGTTAAATCTTTTAATTGTCTTACCCAATCAATATCTTGTGCCATTTTTGAACCTTTTTCTTTATATTCAAAATGTGCCGCAACTCAAATACTTGACCTGAGTTCCATATCAAAAGTTTTAATTTGAATTTCTGTCGGTTGTTGTCTATGTTTTTTCAAAAGTCCTACAACAGTCGTATGAAGTGATTGGTAACCATTTGGTTTAGGAAGAGCAATATAATCCTTAAATCTTTTAGGAAGTGGTGTCCAAAAGCTATGAACTAATCCAAGAGCTTTATAACAATCAGAAACATCATTTACCAAAATTTTTATTCCGTACAAATCATATAAATCAGAAACCTTTTCTAAATTTTTTCTTTTTAATTTTTTATAAATAGAATAAATAGATTTCACTCTAAAATCTACCATATATTCAATTCCAGTGGCTTTTAAAATATTTTCTATTTCAAGTTTTGCATTTTTTTGAAATGAAGTCATGGTTTCATTCGATTCAGTAAGCTCTCTTTTTATTTGTCTGTAATCATTTGGAAAAAGAATTTTAAAACATTCTTCATCCAACATATTTTTAAATTTATGCAATCCAAGTCTATCAGCAATAGGAGCATAAATATTAAGCGTTTCCAAGGCAATTCTTTCTCTTTTTTCTTTTTTTGGATGATATTTTAAGGTCTTCATATTATGAAGTCTATCAGAAAGTTTTACAAAAATCACTCTAATATCCTCACTCATTGCCACAAACATTTTTCTCAAACTTCCAACCGTTCTTTCTTCTCAAAAATATCTTACTTTTGAAAGCTTTTCCATTCAAGCACAAATTCTTGCTACTTCTTCTCAAAAAGTCAGTAAAATATCCTCATACGTTCTTGGTGTATCTTCAATAACATCATGTAAAATACAAGCCTGAATGGTGTATAAATCTGGTTTTAAATCAAGAAGAATTTGAGTAGCTTCAACTGGATGATTAATATATGGATCTCCTGATAATCTCATTACTCCATGATGTGCATCACGGGCAAATAAATATGCTTTTTTAATTTCATTCTCAATATAATCTGGAGATAATTCACTTAAATAAAGACAAACATTTTTAATAAGTTTATCAACTTTTTTATCTACAGAGGTATAATCAACCTTAATCTCTACATTTTGTTCCATATATTCTTAATTATCTATATTTATGTATTTTAAACATTTTTTTTAAAAAGTAAAAAAAACTTTACAATTCCTTGAATTCAAATATTATTTGAAAGTAATTTTTTACATTTTTAATATTTTTCGAGTATGAAAAAAAATAATTATGGTTTTTCTCTTGTAGAGCTTCTTGTTGTAATAACTATTTTAGCTATTATTTCGGTAGTAGCATATCAAAATTTTGGTTGAGCTACGGATAAAGCAAATACTTCAAGAAAAATAAATGATGTTTCAACTATCGAAACAGCCCTTCAACAATATAAAGTAGATAAAAATCAATATCCCCCTGCGGATATGTATGATGTGAATAAAAATGTATGGTGATACAATTCTGGAACAACAGCAACTCCAAGTAATACATTCAGTGTAACTCTTAATGGACAAGAAGTTGCCTCAGTAAATGCAGGATCGAATGGTTGATGAATAGTATACGGAAGCTGAATTTCACAAATTTGAGCAAAAGGAACTATCTCTCAAGAAACTATGGGAAAACAATATCTTTCAAAAGATTTATACGATGTAGAATTATGAGATACAAAAGTTACTTCTTGAGGAAAACTCATTGATACTTGAATTGGAAGATATGTATATGCTGTTTATTCTAAATCAAATGGAGCAGTATGGTGAGATAGAAACAAATGAGGAACTTATTTTAATATTGCCTATACTCTGAAAAAAGAAGGAACTGATACATATATCACAAAAATAGTTTGAGATTATGATGAAAATTCTTGTTTTGATGATAAAAATA
Source organism: Patescibacteria group bacterium (assembly GCA_034675265.1). Taxonomy (GTDB): domain Bacteria; phylum Patescibacteriota; class Gracilibacteria; order BD1-5; family UBA6164; genus UBA7396. The sequence goes on along the minus strand of JAUCDK010000025.1, from coordinate 10,353 downwards.
ACTGTCCAAAAACATTAATTTGAAGTTATACTGGCTCTACTTTAGAAACTATGTATTTAGTTGATAATCAAGAACAAGGAAAAACAAATTCTGGAACAAATTTAAGTGGATGATTTGGTTCAACAGTATGAAATCAATGAATTCCTTACGCTATTAATTTTTAGTATATGAAAACTTTTACTATCAATGGAAGTCATCTGAATAATTTAGATGACTTTTATGATACCATTGAAAAATTATTTTTACAAAATATTGATTTTAAATTTTGAAGAAATTTAGATGCATTTTCAGATATTTTATCTTGATGATTTTGAAGTTTTGATGAAGAAGAAAAAATAGAAATTATTTGGAAAGATTTTGAAGTCTCAAGAAAAAATCTCAAAAACATTGATATTATTGAAGAAATTATTACAGAACAAGAACATATTATATTAAAAAAAGCTTAGTCATAAAACTAAGCTTTTTTTAATATACTAATAAAGTTTCTCTCATTTGTAAAAAGTCTATTTTCTACTATTTCGTACCCAGTTTTTTGAAATAAAAATTCTAACTCCTGCAGAGAAAAACAGTGGTAAAATCTATCAAATTCTCCAATTTTTATAGAAAAATCTTTACTTCCAAATTCATTTTCAGAATCTTTTATACAAGAATTTGCATATTTTTCTTTATTTAAATTGCTTTCCAGTGCCCAATTTGTCATAAAAATATAACTTCCTGATTCTATGACTCATTTTAATTTTTCTAAAACTTCAATTCTTTCTTCTACATTTGAAAGATGATGAAAAGAAGCTATAAAAAATATACTTTCAAAATCTTTTTGGCGTATTTTATCTATTTCAAGCATATCAAGTACCTGAAAATCATCCGTTCAAAATTTCTTTTTTGCTTCATCAATCATTCATTTTGAAGCATCAACTCAAAAATAATCGATATCCATAATAAATGAACTTTTGATAAAATGGTCAAGAAGTCTTCCATTCCCACAACCAATATCTAAAATCTTTTTTTCATCGATATATTCACTATAAGTCTCTAAAAAATATTCTATTTCCTCCCACTTCATATTGTTTCTTGACTCGGAAAAAGTTTCAGAAAATAAATCATAATTTACTTTTTGTATCATTTCATTTGACATAAATAAAAATTTATATATAAATATAGCATAGAGTCAGAAGATATTCATCTCTCTGCATCTCTTATTTTTTTCGCAGTGCCAGCGGTTTAAGCCACTCTTCGGAGTGGCTCTTTTTTTACATTTTTTCTGGTAATCTAATAGCTAAAATATCAAAAATTATCTTTTGAGTTGTAATATATTCTCCTATCAATTTTAAATTTAAGAGTTTTTTATTTTCATCTTCTTCAGATAAAATTTGAACATTATTATATAATGCTGAAAAGTTTTTTGCAAGATTATAACTATATCAAACTAAATTATGATATGAACAGTTATCTTTTACAGATAATAAAACTTCATTTAATGCTACTATTTCTTTATAAAGTGTTATTTGCTCAGGAGAAGAAAAAATGCTTCACACATCTTTTTTCTCTAAATCTTGTGCTTTTACTTCTGATTTTTCTATAATTTTTTTTGCTCTTACATAACTATATGCAACATATGGAAAACTATTTCATTCAAAAGTCATAAATTCATCCCAATCAAAAATTACATCCGTAGTTCTTGCTTTCGATAAATATCAGTATTTAATTGCACCAATTCAAATAATTTCTCATAATATTTCTAAGTCTTCTTTTGTAATTTCTGGATTTTTTTCAAGAAGAATTTTTTGAGCTCTTTCTTTTGCTTCATCAAGTAGATCTTCTAATTTGATAATATTCCCTTTTCTGGTACTCATTGCTCCCGACGCAAGAGAAATAAATCCATTTCCAGCAAAAAACAATTTATCTTTTACAATCCATCCAGCATTTGAAGCAATTTCAAAAGCTTGTTTAAAATGAAGATCTTGTCTTACATCCACATGATAGATAATTTTTTCAGGATTCCAATTAATAGCTCTGTATGCAATTGCAGCTAAATCTGAAGCCAAATATCAATGAGTTCCATCTTTTTTTGCTAAGATACAACTTGGAAGTTTTGTTTGTTCGTCAAAAATAACTCATACAGAATTATCATCATTTTGAGTAGCAATACTTTTTGTAAGTAATTCTTTTACAACATCTGACATTTTATATTGTAAATCGGGATAGTCTTCCATTTTTGGAAGTCAAATTCCCTCATAAAAACTTTCTCAAATATTATAATCTGCTTTTACTCCAAGTCTATCGAGTTGTATTTGCATAGATTTAATACTTTCAGAAGTAAATGCACTCCAAAGAGCAATAGATTCAGCATCTCACTCAGAAAGTTTTTTAAATTCTTGTCTTGTTTGCTCTTCTAAAGTATCATCTTTTTCAATTTCATCAGTAATTTTTACATAGAGTTCAAATAAATGTTGTACTGCATTTTCTTGTAATTTTTCTTTATTTCCCCATTTTTTATATGCCAAAATAAGTTTTCCAAAAATAATTCCCCAATCTCATAAATGACTGTCTGCAATGACATTGTATCATAAAATTCTATAAAGATTTACAGTAATTTGTCATTGATTTGGAGTACACATATGTCCAATATGCATTGGTTTTCATACATTCATCCCAATATAATCCACTACTATATTTCCTCCATTTCAAATATTTGGAATCGTATTTGTTTCATTTAAAAAAAGTTCTGTATAAAATTCATAACTCAATTTAAAATTTAAATATGGCCCAGCAACTGAAAGTTCTAAAAAATGTGAATTATTTTTTAATAACTCAAGAAGTTCATTTGAGATTTGTGCAGGATTTTTTCCAAGTGGTTTTGCTAGTAAAAATGGTCAAAAACAAAAATCACCAAGTTCTTTTTTTGGTGGTGTATCTAGTTTAATTTCCTCAATATCAAAATGATAATGTTCTTTGATAATTTCTTTTAATATTTTACTAATTTGAGTTTTAATAATATTCATAGAAGTTTATTTTAAAATTTTAATTGCAACTATTATATAAATATTTGCTTAAAAATCAAAAAAAATCCACCATTCCTCTGGAAGGTGGTTTTTTTTACATATCATCCATAAAATAATTAATGTAATCTTCTTCTTTTATCACTCATTTATCTCTCAAATTATCTGCATATGTTCTCATTGCAATCATTCATTCAGATTGTCCCATTTCAATAGCATTATTAATTTGTACTAAATCTCATGAACGAATTAAGTTTCTAATACCTGGAGTCATCATCATTACTTCGTAAATTCAAGCTCTTCAACCTCATACTTTTGGAATCAGTCTTTGAGATAAAACTCAAAATAAAATATCTCATAATTTATATCTAAAAGAATGTTGTAATTCAGGATGAAAGAAATTTACAAGTCTCGTAATAGTTTGAACTGATCAAGCCGTATGAAGAGTTGAAATAACCAAATGTCCTGTTTCAGCAAGTTCAACTGCAGCTTCAACCGTTTCTTTATCTCTCATTTCTCATACCATAACAATATCTGGGTCTTCTCTCATTGCTGCTCTTAATGCAGTAGCAAAAGTTCTTGTATCCTTTCCTACTTCTCTTTGAGAAAAAATAGATTTATCATCTTTAAAAATAAATTCTGTTGGATCTTCAATTGTTAAAATATGTTCTCTTCTTGTTTTATTAATAGCATCCAAAATAGAAATCATTGAAGTTGATTTTCATGATCCAGTTGGCCCTGTAACAAGAATTAAACCTCATTTTGCTTTTGTAAATTTTTCTACTCATCTTGGAAGTCATAAATCTTCAATAGTTCTTGCTTCTGATGCAATTTTTCTCAGTACAAAAGAAATACGTCCTAATTTGTAAAATGCATTCACTCTAAATGGCGTTCCGTCTTTATGAATATATGCAAAATCCGCATCTTTTTTTTGATGAAAATCTTCAATATTTTTCTCATCGTGTTTAAATAATTCTTCTGTGATTTTATTAATTTTAATAGCATCTAATGTCGTCCCATTTACTTTTCCAAGCTCTCCATGAATTCTAAAACCTATTGTTTCTCATTCTGTCATATGGATATCAGAAGCTCAAATTTTTATACAATGATCTAAAATAGGTTCAATAATAGTATTGGTCATATATAAATGTTGTTAATATATAATAAATGAAAAGGATTTTTTGAAATCCTTTTATTTTTTGATATTACTTAAATTATGTTTTCTTGGTCTGTCGGTTGCTACCTCTAAAATACTCGACTTCATTTTTTCAATCGATGTGATATCTAAATCAAGCGTCGAATCTTCTTTTTCTAAATCTTTAATTTCTTTTTCTAAATCTGAAACTTGTTCTTGTAATTTTTTCATTTGTTCTTTGAGTTGATCAACTTGTGCTTGTCTTTGATCTTTTGTTTGTCAAATAGTTCATTTTCTTGATTGCATTTTTGCAATTGCTTCATCTAAGATAGTATTTCTATCAAAAGCTACTGCTCATACAATTGTTGATTCTACTTGAGTTTTTTCTTCAGGCATTTCAAAATTTACAGCTTGAACATTTTCTTCTACTTCTGTTTGAGCAACAATATTTTCTGTTTGTACTTCCTCAGCAAATCAAAAATCGATTTCTGAAACAGCTCATACATTTTCTTCTTGTACTAATACAGCAACAGGTTCTTCAATTTTATCTTCTTGTGGTGCAAAAAAATCTTCACTAAAAGATATTACTTCTGAATTTTCTTCTGTTGTAGATACAGCTGTATCTAACACAAAATCTGTTGATACTTCATTTTTTTCAGCATCTGAAAAATCTATAATAAAATCACTTTCTTGAGAAGGAGTTACTTCATCTCTTTGAGAAAAATCAAAGTCAATAATACTCTTATCTGAATCTGTTTCATCTCCAATAATAATTAAATCTTCTTCATTTTGTGTTACAGTTGTCATAATTAAAAACTTATAAAACTAAAATACAATTCTATTGTAGCACATTTCATTTTTATTTGCAAAAAAAAAGTAAAAAAATATAATATCCACACTTTTTTATTTTAATAATTAAAAATTTTGAATATGGACATGTCAAAAATGTGAGAATTAATGAAACTACAACAAGAAGCAATGAAAATTAAAAAAGAACTTGAAAACACTATCATTGAAGCTGAAGTGAATGGACTTGTAATTTCTGTAAACGGAGAAATGAAAGTTGATAAAGTTGATTTTGAAACAAAAGATTTAATTCCTGGATTATCAGATTCTCAAAAAAAAGCTTTAGAAGAAGCAATTGCACAAGCAGTAAATAAAGGTACAAAAAAAGCTCAAGAAGTTGCAGCTGAAAAAATGCAATGAGTTATGTCTCAAATGGGACTTAATCTTCCAGCTGGATGATTTCCTGGTATGTAATTTTAAAAAAAGTAATAATGAATTCATTATTACTTTTTTTCTTTATAAATCAGAAAAACTTGACTTTAGAGACATATTAGTTATTTTATAAAATGGTTTCTGAAAATTGGAAGTAACACAAAAAGGAGTTTGTGATGTTGGCGAAAAAGTTGGTTGCTTTTCTGATGGGAATGTCTGTTCTTCAAACTTCATCTGCTGGTGAATTTGGAATGATTTTCTCTGAAAGTATGAGCAATATCGTGATTCAAGCACAACAGTTTGAATATAAAAATAATACTTGCAATCCTACTACTGGAGAAGTAAGTATCGAAGTTATGGCTGGCTATTTGAGCACTTGGAGACATTCCAATCTCATTATCAAAGTATCTGACTCTCAAAAACATTGGAAAGAGCTGGTATTAAAAATTGATAGTGGGGACAACACATATACGATCAATGGAAAAACTGTGGGGATACAAAAAATATCCTTCTACAAAATTTCTACTGAATCCACTGCTTTGGTATTTGGCCCTTGCCAAAATACTCCAAAGTAAGTTCAAAAAAGGTACATCTTGTACCTTTTTTTCTACCATCAATTTTGATTTTTATCTAAATTATCAAAGGAAAAATCATCTGTTAAAATATCAAAAATATCTCTTTGCTCTCTTGGCTTATTGAGATGAATATTATTTTTTTCTTCTTCTTGTAGTTCTTTTAAATATGCTTCAACTGCCTCTTTTTCTTGAGGAGATAATTGTTTTGTTTCATCAAGTGCATTTTCATCAATTTTTATTGATGGTCATCTTGGTTGGGGTTGATTTTGTTGATTTTGGGTTTGATTTTGTTGTGAATTTTCTCCATCTTGAGATGATTCTTGTGATGATTCATCTTGTTGTTGTTGATTTTGTTTTTCTTGATTTTGTTGTTGTTGATCTTGCTGAGTTGACTCTTTTTCTTCTGATTGAGAATTATCTTGATTATTTTCAGATGATTGTTGTTGTTGATTTTGTTTTTCTTGATTTAATTCACTCATAAAATCATTGAGTTTTTTGAGTACAAATTCATAGTTTTTTCTCGTATTTTCATCTTCTTGTATTTGAAGCGCTTTTTGATAAGAAGAAAGAGATTTTTGCCAAAATCATATTTTTTGATTGGTTTCAATACTTTTTTCTCATAATCTATAATAAGTATTTCCTAAATTATATGAAACTAAAAAACAAACTTCATCAGTCGTACAATTAATTTTTACATACGTTTGAAGTGCTTTTTCATATTCTGAAAGTCTATAATAATAATCTCATTTTTTCAATTGTATTTTTTCATTTTTTGGAAATATTTTTTCTAAAAATTTATTCATATTATTCGAAAAAATATAATTATTTCATGGTCAAAAAGCTAAGTTTGATAAAATAAATATCATACTTGGTAACAATAAAACAAAAAGAATTATTGATACGAAAAAAGATGTTTTTTTTATTTTCATTTTTTATCAAAATAATAAAATAAAATTAAATATATCAAAAAGAATACAAATGCAATCATCATAATATATCTGGAAATATCACTTTGTATTTCTTGTGAAATTTCAATATTTCAAGCTGGAATATTTTTTAAATCAATATTATTTATATCATCTTTTTTATGAATAATAAATGTTTCCCCAGATAATTTTTGTGCCATTTTTGTTAAAAAATCAGTGTCTAATTTTGTAACTACCAATTTTCAGAATGTATCTGCAAGATATGCTGGTACTCAAAAAAAATCATATCAGGCAATAATATTATTTCCAGAAATACTTCCAAGTCAAATTCAGAAAAAAACAATATTTTTTTCTTGGAATATTTTTTTAAGTTCTCAAATTTTGATTAAGTGTGATTCCTTTTGTTTTGCATCAAAATTTCCTTTTGTATCAGTCGGTTCAAAATCACTGAGCATCACAATTGCTCATCCATTCACATCATCAATAAAACGGCTTGATGCTTCTGAAGTTGCTTCAAAAAAATTACTTCATTGATTAAAAATTGATTTTTCATCAACACTTTCTAAAAAAGTTAAAAATAAATTTTTATCACTGGTGAAAGGAATTACAGAAGTCACATCTCAAGCAAAAATAGTCAACGCATATTTATTATTTGGATGTTTTGCAATATATTCTTTTATAAATTTTTTTCAAAGTCATAAACGCGATGTTTCTCCATAATCCAAAGCCAACATACTTTTTGAAACATCTAACACAAATACAATATTTGAAGCTTCTAAAGAAATATTTTTGTGAAAATTCATTTGATATCACAACACGCTTACTCAACTGATAATAATAGCAAAAACCAAAAAAATATTTGGAAGTCCATATTTTGAATACAAATCAAAACCTTTTTGAGAATAAAATACAAAAAGTCCTATAAATATTCAGAGTAAAATTAAAATTCAAGCTCCAATCAACATATTATTTTCTTAGATAATAATAAGTATTTGTACTTAAAAAGAATAAAAAAAGTACAAAAATCACATACACAAATGGTTTATAATACGGTGACATAAACTGATATTCATCAACTTGAATTTCTTTTTTTTCCAGTAAATTTAATTTTTCAAAAATAGTTTGGAAAGTTTCTTTTGTATCAGCCCTATAATATTCTCCTCCAGTTAACTTTGCAATAGCTTGTAAATTTTCTTCATCAATTCCTCAAATTGCTAATTTTTGTGTTCCATAGACATTTTTAAAATTTACAAATGTTTCCTCTTGCCCTCAAATTCATACTGTATGAACCGTAATATTTTTTTCTTTTATATATTTTATAGCTTCAATCGGGTCAATTCATCTATTGGCTTCTCCATCAGTCAGAAGTACAATTACTTTTTGTCTTTCATCATTTTCTTCAAATAAATTCGCTCCATACAAAAGTCCATCTCCAATAGCGGTTCCCTGTAAATGACTATAATCTTGATTAATACTTTCAATAGAAATATTTTTTACATAATGAGTAATAAAATTATAATCAAAAGTAAGTGGAACGGAAGTAAAAGGTTTTCAAGAAAATAACACAAGTCCAACTCTATCTGTTTGCAATTTTGAAGTAAAATCAGAAATTACCTGTTTTGCTACTTCTAAACGATTAGGGGGAATATCTTCTGCAACCATAGAATATGATAAATCAAGAACAATCGCAATATCAATACCATTTTTTACTGTTTTTTGTTTTTTTTCTTTCAAATTTGGATCAGCCATTAAAAGAGAAAATGCAAGTATAATAATAAACAAAACGATAATATTTACTTTAAAAATAGTTTTTGATTTTCCAAAAATTGCTTCGATATCTTCCAAAAAAGCAAACTTTGGAGCAAATTTTTTTGTACGATAATAAAAATATAAAAATATAACTCCTATTATAAACGCAACTATTCAAAAGATAGGTTGTAAAAAAACTAAATTTTGCATACAATTTTTCTAAAAAATTAAACTAATATACTTCTTTCTATTTCATACATCATATCAATATTTTCGCTTCCAATAAGCTTCCCTGTTTTCATTCTAGCATCAATATTTGCTAATTTTTGATAGATTTTCATAAAAACTTCTTTTTTGATTTTATATGTTTTGGTAATTAAAAATGCTCTATTTCAAACATCTAAAATATCCTTAATTTCTGCTTGATTTTTTCATAAAAGTTGAAGTTTAAAAATATAAAAATATATTCTTAAATTTGCAACCAGTGAATTATAAAGTAAATATGGGTTATCCAATTGCTCTGATAATTCTCTGAGTTTTAAAATGGATTTTTTGCTTTCACAAGCGAGTAGTAAATTAATAATTTCAAAAATATTTTCCTCCATATCACGAGAAATATCTTTTATATCTCACACATCAACAAAATCTTTTACAATCAAAATTTTATCTAATTCTCAAACAATATTTGCAAATTGTAATCATTTTAATTCTATCATTTTTAAAATGACTTGTGGAGAAACTTTTCCATTATATATTTGATCTAATTTCTTTTTGAGATCGTCTTCATTTTCAATAACAAAATCTTTTATTTCTCAAATTTCTTTTATTTTTTTATATATTTTTGACCTTTTATCTGCTTTAGAATTATTAAAGACAACTATATTTTCACTATTCATTCTTGAAAATATTTCTAAAAAATACTCTTGAATTTTTGCAATATTTTCATTATTTTCTTCATCTGTAGAAAATGGAAAATCATCTATAATAAACAGATTTTTACTACTAAAAAGTCCTGTTGAAAGAAGATTTTGTTCAAAAAAACCAAAATCATAATCAAATACATTTTGAATATGAATAATATTATTTTCACTAAATTTTTCTCAAAATGATTTTTTCCAAGTATCAATAAGCTTTTTTCTAAAATAATTTTCTCCTACAAATAAATAAATCATATTCATCTTTTACAAATAATTTGTAAGAATTATACAAATTTTTCTCTCAAAATCAAAAAAAGATTTCTTAAAAAGAAATCTTAAAATCCAAATTTTTCTAACATTTTTTCAAAAACATTTTTTGTATTTACTTCTAAAGAATCAACTATATGAATATTTCAAAGTTGTTTTTGTGTACGTGAACTTATGATGGTAAGTCAAGTTCCAGGCTTAATCGGATAATTAAACTTTAATATCAATGTTACTTTTGCTGGTTTTGAATCTTTATATTTAAAATTCACGATAAAAAGATCATTTCAAGCTTCAGTTGAACACACTTTTAAAATTTTAAAATATTTAAACCCTGCAATTCATAAATTTACTACCATTCCTCTTTGAAGTAAATCAAGTAAATCTTTTTGTTCAAACTCTTCATTGGGTAAAGTATCCATCAATTCAGCAATAGTAATACAAACTTCTGGCATAACTCCGTGTACTGATGCTAAATCAATAGCATTTCAAGAAACATCTGTTTCAGGAATATGTTCAGGTGGCGCAATATACATAGTAGATAGTGTTGGAATATCTCATGAAAATGGT